>CAZTLE010000204.1:0-6984 GCA_964614415.1 uncultured Aureitalea sp.
TCCCAGGGCGAAGATCGCCGCGTGGTCATTGTCTCTGGTGACAAAGACCTCATGCAATTGGTCAATGGCCGTACCCTCATGCTCGACACCATGAAAGAGAAGATCTTTGGCTCCGACGAGGTGCTGGAAAAGTTTGGAGACCACCAGTTTGCTTAATCCAGCAAATTTGGCGTGACGCGCGTCGCAGCGATCTTGGAGGCCACTCCTCCCAACAATGAGATCGTAACAAATACGATAAGCACATTTAGCAGTTCGAACTTCACCGGATAAGGAAGCGATGGGGTAATTGGAACGAAGCCGAATTGGATTTGCAACAGAACTACAATGATCCCGAGGATCAACCCGATGGCCACTCCAAGGAACGTCATTAGGAATCCGTTGTAGAAGAAGATCTTTCGAATTTCGGTGATGGTAAGCCCCATGGAGAATAGTGTTTTGATATTGCTGCGCTTTTCCAGGATGACCATGATAATGGTTCCCGCAATATTGAAAATTGCGATGGCGGCAATAAGGCTCACAAAGAAATACACAAAGAGGTTTTCGGTATTGAGCATTTTGTAGAGCGCATCATTTTGCTGAATCCGGTTTTTGATCTCAATGTCTTCTGAAAAAACAGCGGCGAGCTCGGTGCGCACCATTTCTTCATCGGCGTCCGGTTTTAGTTTTAACACCAGGGAAGAGATCTTTGTAGAATCCAGACGCAGCAGATCACGCGCGAGACCTATATCCGTAAAAACGTACTTGCTGTCCAGCTCTTCATTTACCTGATATACCCCCGAAACGATTACACTTTCACTAGAGAACGCCTTGGTAGGATCCAGAATCTGACCGGTACCCGGTTTAGGGACGTAGAGCTCCAACAGGTCGTTATAGTCGCGAACACCAAGGGAGAGCTTGGAAGCGACGCCCAGACCGATAACCGCTTCGTTTTGATCGGGCACAAACCACTCGCTTAAAAAGAGGATACTATCCAACGGATGTACTTCCCCGTAGTTTTCTCCCACCCCTTTGATGAAGGCGATATGATTCTTTCCGCGATATCTCAGGAAGACTCGCTCTTCTACTACCTGGGAAAAGGTTTCCATCCCATCCACCTCCAGTAACCGGTCCCGGATGGCCTCGTCAAAGGTTAGCGTCTTTCCGTTTTGAGGAAACACTTCCAGATCGGCATCAAATACATTGGTAAACTGAAGGCTAAAATCTTTCAGTCCGGCAAAACCGGAAAGGACAATGAACAAAGCCAAAGAACCAATCGCGGCCCCTATCACTGCGATACGCGCAATGATGTTGATCGCATTCTTGCTGCTCTTAGAGAAGAGGTAGCGTTTGGCTATGTACAGAGGAAATCGCAAGTCAGGACTTTTTTCGTTTGGGAAGCAGGTCCGGATCCCGAAGAGGATCGTCTTCGCCTTTTACGGCTTTATCGATCTTTTCGATATATTCAAGGCTATCGTCGTTGTAGAAAACCAGGTCGGGCATTTTTCGCAACTGATTCTTCGTAAGCTGCGACAGGGTATGCTTGATGCGTGGTTTCAATTCGTTTAATTCGGCGACCATGGTCTCGGCGCGTTCCGCAGGGAAAACACTCACATAGGCCTTGGCGATGGACAGGTCTACCGTCACGCTCACTTTGGAAACAGAAAGGATCGTGCTCATCTGCCCGGAATCCCGAAGCATATTTCTGAGCACTGTTGCCAGGTCCTTTTGGAGGACGCCGGCTATCTTTTTCTGTCGGTTGCTTTCATTCATACTGCAAAAGTAGAACAATTAGGGTTATTGTAGTAAACAAAGTGGTCGCGTATTTAGTACTTTTGACACTACAAAATTGTGCGTTTCAAATTTAGTATATGCATTTACAAAAGATAGAACATCTGGGAATTGCCGTGAAAAACATTGAAGAGGCCAACAAAGTGTACACCAGGTTACTTGGGTACGAGCATTACAAGACGGAGGCCGTTGAAAGCGAAGGCGTGATCACTTCTTTCTTCAGGTGTGGAGAAAGCAAGATCGAATTGCTCGAGGCTACGAACCCGGATAGTGCGATTGCGAAGTTCATAGAGAAACGGGGAGAGGGGATCCATCACGTGGCTTATGCTGTGGAGGACATCAAAGCAGAGTTGAAGCGTCTGGCCGATTCGGGATTTCGTATTTTGAACGAGGAGCCGAAACGTGGCGCTGATAATAAGTGGGTGGCGTTTGTGCACCCCAAATCGGCAAACGGGGTGTTGGTGGAGTTGTGTCAGGAGATTGATAATAATAACAAATAGTTTTGAAGGCGTTGCAAAGAGTTTTACATTTGCATCCCGATTTTAGGTGTCATACCTGCCCGACAGGCGGTACGGCAGGCGGGACTCAGCTGGTTACCTGCCTTCTCTAAGACAGAAAAAACATAACCGGTCCCATAGCTCAGCTGGTTACCTGCCTACCTGGCGGTAACGGCAGGCAGGGAGCACCTGACGGAAAATTGACATAATGATTGTGTATGTTTTGAGGAGCGAGGTTGATGGAAGGTTTTATGTTGGAATGACCGCAAATCTTGCACAGCGGGTTTCGGATCACAACAAGGGTAGGGCTAAAAGCACCAAAGCATATAGACCATGGAAACTTTTCTTCTTTGAGAACTTTGAAACGAGGAATGAAGCCAGACAAAGAGAAAAGTACCTGAAATCAGGATATGGCAAACAATGGATAAAGGAAAAATACAATCGGTCCCATAGCTCAGCTGGTTAGAGCACCTGACTCATAATCAGGGGGTCCTTGGTTCGAGCCCAAGTGGGACCACGTTTATACAAAGACCTCAGCAAACTTGATTTGTTGAGGTTTTTTCTTTTGTACATGTTTGGAGCTTGGGCGAGAAGCCTGTGCTGAGCGCAACGAAGTAAGCCCAAGTGGGACCACAGTTTAAATGAAGCCTCGGAGTGGAAATCACATCCGGGGCTTTTTTCATGGACTCTGTTTTAAGACTTGGGCGAGAAGTTCATACTGAGCTTGACGAAGTAAGCCCAAGTGGGACCGCAGTATAATTAGAGCCGTAGAGTATACATCACCTCTGGTGTTTTTTCAAATTGCACACATTGTTCAAATTTTTTACTACATTTGTATTACATAATTGCTTGTTATCTAACAATCATGTTAAAATAGATATAATTTATGTAACGTTGTTGTTAAATAATCGTCAATTAGTTAAATAACCCCCCAAATTTGTTAACCTATAACTTGTTATTATGTTCGAGATTAGAATATTAAGTGGAGGTGGTCAGTCTTCTTAAACTGTCCACTCTACCCTAAAGTTCTTATAAAAGTTTTTTCCATCGTAGTCTTCCTGATAGTTTAGAAAGTATTCGATGGTGTATTTTCCTCCGACTTTTTTTGTAGGGTCTCCAAGAGGTATTACTTGGTTTGGCACCTTCACCCGATCCCATTTTTTCTTATTCTTATTCCACTGCAATACTCTATGAGATTTGGGCTGCTTCACTAATTGAATTTTGACTTTATCGAATAGTATTGGATAGTTTGAGTTTTTAAAATCCCAATATTCTTTAGTTTGAGTGAAACAATTTGCTATAAGAATACTAATATGTCTTTTGGTTATTTTGAATCGTGGAAACTTTGCGGGTTTTGAATAAACAAACTTGATTCGTTTGTTGTTTTCGATTGTTGTGGACTCTTCGAGCTCCTCGTTGGACAGCCTTACATTATCCACTTTTACCTCGTTTATATCGGTTCCGTTATCAAACTTATACTGGTGTATTATCTCGCCATGATCGTTATCGATTGGGAAGAACCATGTGCTTTTCCTTATTTCAGAACTTCGACCCTCCTTCTCTGATATATCGATTGTTGTGTTGGAATATAAAATGATCATGGAATGTTCTTCGCAAACGCGCCGTAAGTAATCATACTTTATAGGAATGGTGGTTATATAATCTTTTAGGTTTTGAGTTACTAGTTCTCCCAATTGGGCGTAGTCTTCACCGAACCTACGTATTATAACCTTTTCTACGATTTCAAGGTTATCAACCGTGCGTTCTCTATCTTCTAGAACACCAACCTGTTTGCGATATGACGTTTTGCGCTTGCGCGAGGTAATAGTTGATAAAAATGTTATGGTAGTGGTTGTAAGGAATACAATAAAAAAGAGCAGAATTATGTATGGTGACAGACACTCAATGAAAAAAAGTAAAAAGTATCCTAATGTAAGAGCTTTTAGTTTTAACCAACCAAAAAACACTGCAATCGGTATGAGCGACAAAAGACCACCCAGAATTTGAAATATGAGCTTGTATTTTTCATAGGTTTGGGAAATATAGGACCAAGATTTTTCAAGGAACTTTTTCATTAGTTTCTGTTTTTTGATGTGCGTTGGTTAGAATTATGGGGATGTTGTAAAACTCTAGCATCAAGCATCTAAAATGCAAGTTTCTAGCTAGCAAAGTGACAATTGATTCAAAATCCTGTATCAGCCGCTTGGCGTTTATCGAATTATAATTAAATGAGAGATCATTGTTAGGGACACAATGACACTGGGGAGGCATCTAATATACAAAATTTGGCTATTTAGTGTACACTGGTTTTTCCTCAACATTTTCTTTTCCTACTAAAGCGGGAGAAGATGAACCTACCTATCAGTTTAATCCTCTAAGCAAACGTTGGAGAATAGAGTCGCAATGATCACTCTTGGTACTTGCTTAATACTCCATATTTGCATGATTCTGCATGGGTGCTATGTCAGGGTCACGGATCTTTTTTTGCTTCTTTAGCGAGTTTAGCGATGCGTAACCAGCCTCCTTAATTATTACTTAATGCATAAATCGTTGTGTATGTGGGGCTTTTTTACGTTATTCGCGGCTTGAATGATTGGTGAGTGACGATGTTAAACAAAATAGGCCCAAAAGCAATTTTGTTTAACCCGAAAACAGCACAAAGACGAGGGAGAAAATCGCGGTATAATGCAGTGATAACGCGATTTTTGTTTGTTGTTTAAAAAAAATTATTACATTAGACCCAGAATATGCGACCCCAAATCGTAATAAAACTTACCTCGGTACTATGTTTTTTTACAAGTACCGCTATGCTTGGTCAGTCAGACGGCGGTGGCTCAGGCCCACCACCTCCTACAGGTCCCCCGCCGGAATTACCCATCGACTCAGGTATGGGTTTTTTATTGGCCCTGGGTATACTCTACGGAATCTACATTACAGTGAAAAGACTACGATCTAAAGCGCATCACGCATAAGACGCGACACGTATTTTCCTACAACATCAAATTCTAAGTTAACCGTATCTCCTGGCGAGAGCCTGCTGAAATTGGTATGCTCATAGGTGTAGGGAATGATCGCTACGCTAAAGGAATGATCACCGGAATTGACCACCGTGAGACTCACGCCGTTTACTGTCACAGAGCCCTTTTCGATCGTGATGTTGTTCAACGCCGGATCGTATTCAAACGTATAATACCAACTCCCGTCACTCTCACGAACTTCAGTACATTGAGCCGTCTGATCCACATGCCCCTGCACAATGTGGCCGTCCAAACGGTCGCCCAGTTTCATGGCCCGCTCCAGGTTTACACTGTCACCCACGGCCAGCTCCCCAAGATTGCTTTTGTCCAGAGTTTCCTGTATGGCTGTGACCACATACGCGTCTTCCTGCAGGGATACCACAGTTAAACATACTCCGTTGTGCGAGACGCTCTGATCGATAGACAGCTCGGGCGCCAGCGCACTTTTAATCTCCAGGTGAATATTACCTCCTTCGGGCGTGATGGACAATACTTCGCCAAGGGCTTCAATAATTCCTGTAAACATATTGGAATTGGTTACATTTGTAGCGCAAAAATAACAATTAAAAAAGGGATATACGTGAGTCCGGCCAAGCAGAGAAAAACGATAGTAGGAATTTCGGTGGGTGACCTCAACGGAATAGGTAGCGAGATCGTTCTGAAGACATTTCAGGATAGTCGCATGCTGGACTTTTGCACCCCGGTGATCTTTGCTTCGGTCAAGCTTATGTCCTACTTCAAACGACAGTATGGTATCGAGATGAATCTGTACGGTATCGATTCCATAGACAAGGTGGTCCATAAAAAAGTGAATGTGCTGAATGTGTGGAAAGAGCCGGTCACTATTGAATTTGGAAAAGAGGATCCGAAAATCGGGGAGTACGCAGTAAAGTCGCTGGAGGCTGCCGTGACGGCATTGAAGCAACAAAAAATTGACATACTGGTTACGGCACCGATCAACAAATCCAACGTACAGTCCGAAACTTTTACCTTTCCCGGTCATACCGATTACCTGGCGAAAGAGCTGGAAGGGGATAGTCTGATGCTAATGATATCCGGGGCGTTGCGCGTAGGTCTGCTAACGGATCATGTTGCCGTGAAAGACGTTTCTGAAAATATTACTTCCGAAGTGATCGAAAAAAAGATCAATACGGTACATAAGGCGCTCGTTCAGGACTTCGGAATTGACAAGCCAAAAATTGCCGTGTTAGGGATTAACCCCCACAACGGAGACCAGGGGGTCATCGGGACAGAAGACGATGAGGTAATGAAGCCCACATTGGAGCATATCCGTAAGGAAGGTAAGCTGGTATTCGGGCCCTATGCGGGTGACAGTTTCTTCGGCTCGGGGAATTACCACAACTTCGACGCCGTGATCGCCTCCTATCACGATCAGGGGCTCATTCCGTTCAAAACGCTGTCCTTTGGTTCCGGTGTGAACTACACGGCAGGGCTTAATCGCGTGCGAACGTCTCCGGACCACGGAACTGCATACGATGTGGCCGGAAAGAATGTAGCCAACTATGACTCCTTTAAAGAAGCGGTTTTTGAGGGAATCCGAATTTTTAAGAAACGAGCCGAATACCTCGAGATATCCAGGGATCCGTTGCAAACGAATCGCAAGAGGCCCACTACTAAAAAGAATTCTTAAAAACGCCGGGCTATTCAAATTATTTTTTAAATTTGCACCCGCCTAAGCCGAA
>CAZTLE010000205.1:0-6961 GCA_964614415.1 uncultured Aureitalea sp.
AACCCCTGTTACCAGGATGAAAACCTGGCGTCCTAACCCCTAGACGAACGGGCCATTAATTTCAATTGCGGATGCAAAAATACAACTATTTTTTAATGCAACAAGCCTATTGAAATATTTTTCCATAATTTTTAGTAGGCCTTAGCAAAGAGCACCTTACGCGCCGAAGGACGCCCGGTAACCATACAACTTCCCGCCTCGTTGTCATCATCCAAAGGAATACAACGGATGGTCGCTTTGGTTTCGTTTTTCACCTTTTCTTCGGTCTCGGCCGTACCGTCCCAGTGCGCCAGTACAAATCCTCCTTTGCGCTCCAAAACCTCTTTGAATTCGTCATACGAATCCACCGACGTGGTGCTCTCCGTGCGATAATCAACCGCTTTGGTGAACAGGTTTTTCTGTATCTCTTCCATGAGGCCGAGAACATTACCTACCACATCATCTTTGGCAATAATCGCCTTCTCCAGGGTATCCCGCCTGGCCACTTCAAATGTCCCGTTTTCTATATCCTTGGGACCTATTGCAATTCGTACAGGCACTCCTTTTAATTCATATTCATTGAATTTCCAACCTGGCTTGTGCGTATCCCTGTTATCGAATTTAACGCGCAATCCCTGAGCGCGCAATTGAGACATCAGGTCGTTGGCTGCCTCGCTCACCGCATCAAACTGCTCGTCATTACGGTAGATAGGAACAATAACAACCTGATCGGGCGCAAGGTTAGGCGGAAGCACCAAACCGTTATCGTCGCTGTGCGTCATAATTAGCGCACCCATAAGCCGCGTAGACACCCCCCAGGAGGTGGCCCAAACGTAGTCCAGAGTACCGTCTTTTGCGGCAAATTTCACGTCGAATGCCTTTGCAAAATTCTGACCCAGAAAGTGCGAGGTTCCCGCCTGTAGCGCCTTTCCGTCTTGCATAAGCGCCTCGATACAATAGGTTTCAAGCGCACCTGCAAAGCGTTCACTTTCCGTTTTGAGGCCTTTAATGACCGGTACAGCCATAAAGTTCTCCACGAAATCTGCATATACATTCATCATTTGTTCGGCTTCGGCCACTGCTTCGGCCTCGGTAGCATGTGCCGTATGGCCTTCCTGCCAGAGGAATTCAGCCGTGCGAAGGAATAAACGGGTTCTCATTTCCCAGCGAACCACATTGGCCCATTGGTTAACCAGTATCGGTAAGTCACGGTAGGACTGTATCCACTTTCTATAGGTATCCCAGATAATCGTCTCGGACGTAGGGCGTACGATAAGCTCCTCCTCCAACCGGGCATCAGGATCAACTACAATACCACTGCCGTCTTCGGCATTTTTAAGCCGGTAATGCGTAACAACAGCACATTCCTTGGCAAATCCATCCACATGGCTTGCTTCCTTGCTGAAATAGGATTTAGGAATGAAAAGCGGAAAATAGGCATTCTGGTGTCCGGTCTCTTTGAACATCCGGTCCAGTTCGGCCTGCATACGCTCCCAAATGGCAAAGCCGTACGGCTTGATGACCATACATCCGCGAACCCCGGAGTTCTCCGCCAGATCGGCTTTGATCACCAGTTCATTGTACCATTTTGAATAATCTTCGCTTCTCGTGGTTAAATTCTTCCCCATAGCGCACAGTTTGGCATAAAAATTGCTCCTTTTCTAACGATTATTAGTTCTCGGCAAAACTAGTTATTTTTACAATGTCCAACAATTAAATCGACTGTAGTTATGCAAACCATGTACTCCAACTTAAAGAGATACCTCCCGGTTGTTTTGACAGGTGTCTTCGCGCTCTTACTTACCTCCTGCGGTAGTTATTACCAGGCAGGGTATGAAGATGGTATTTATGAATCCAGAAATTCTACTACAGCAAACGAAGCATCTAATGAAGAAGGTACGGACAAAGCCAATTACTACAAGCAATACTTTCAGTCAAAAGCAAACACCTTCAGCAATGTTCCCGAAGAGGGCGCTATTTTTACAGATGTAGAAGCATATTCTACCACCGAAAGCCTTGATGAGGAAGGGTATGTTGTTGTCGAAGAGAACCAGGAATACCAAAATACAGGTTATGGCGGTTGGGGAACCAACCCGGAAGGTGTTACCGTTAACATTTACAATACACAACCATTTCTATTTAACCGATGGGGATGGGGATGGAATAGTCCTTTCTGGTACGGAGGAGCCTGGGGCCCTTATTGGAACTGGAACAACCCCTATTGGGGAGGCATCGGCTGGGGCTGGGGCTGGGGATGGAATGATCCTTTCTTCTTCGGCGGAGGTTTCGGCTGGGGATGGGGAAATCCATTCTTCGGAGGAGCATTCTGCTACCCATACTATGGCGGATTCGGATATTACAATGCCGTTGCTTATAACAGAGGTCGCCGCAATCTGGATTACGGTATAGGACGTTACGCATCAACCCGTGGACGTACTAACAACTCGTACTCGAGATCTGAGATCAATAGACGAATTACCAATAGAGGAAGACCTTCCTCCTATTCAAATACAAGACCGCGAACAACGCGACCCAGAGGTACTACTGAGGCCGGACGTCCAAATAACAGCCGTCCCAACAGCTACTCACGTCCGTCAAACAGCAGACCAAGCTATTCCAGACCATCGAATAGTCGACCCAGTTATTCGAGACCATCGAACAGTCGACCAAGCTATTCGAGACCGTCTAATAGCAGACCGAGTTATTCACGGCCTTCGTCCAGACCTAGTTACTCAAGACCTTCCGGAGGATCCCGAGGTGGATCGTTCTCAAGAGGAGGCTCAAGACGTGGCGGACGCGGATAGACCAGTTTAGCGAAAATACTTACCCCCTAATTGCTTTATATGAAAAGGATGTTATTCTTGCTCATAGGTGCCATAGCTATGAGCAGTGGGAACGCACAAACCCTTATTGACGGACTACGTTATTCAACAGACGCCCCTACCATAGGAACGGCACGATACAACGCGATGAGTGGCGCATTCGGAGCCCTTGGCGGTGATATGTCGGCATTCGCTCTTAACCCGGCGGGAAGCGCGGTCTTTTCAAGTAACAGTGCAACAGGAACCTTTGGTGTTCTTGGGTCAGATAATAATACCGGTTACTTCGGAAGGACAACAAACTCCAATGAATCGGATATCAACATCAATCAGGCCGGAGTGGTCTTTGTATTCGACAATCCGGCGGCGGAAACTTCTCCCCTCACCAAAGTAACCGTAGGACTCAACTTCAACACTACTCAGAATTTTGACGATGCCTGGTTTGCACGTGGGAACGGAACTACCACCATTGGCCAGTTCTTTATCCAACAAGCCCAGGGAGTACCTCAGAGCTTATTGGCGCTCCAACCCGGTGAAACCATTGACGACCTCTATGCATTCCTGGGAGAAACGGAAGGTCCTTCCGTTCAGAATGCTTTTCTGGGATTCCAGGGATTTATTTTTGATCCCGATGAAGACGTTGTAACAAATGATGCATATCTGCTGAATATTGCCCCGGGAACGTTCAATCAGGATTACGCCTTTCTTACCAATGGATATATGGGCAAATACACGGTGAACGTGGCTGCCGAGTTCATGGAATATCTCTTTGTTGGACTCAATCTGAATTCACATACCATTGATTACGATGAGCGTACGCGACTTGTTGAAACAAACTCCAATGCAGGTAGTATCGTTAACTTTGTTGACTTTGATAATTCTCTTTCGGTACTGGGAAGTGGGTTTTCAGCCCAAATAGGAGCCATTGCCAAGATCGAAGATTACCTGCGAATCGGAATCACTTACGATACCCCTACATGGTTTGATATTTCAGAAGAAACCACACAATACCTTGAAACGGATCGAACATTGGACGGACAGGTTCTGACTTCCATTGTTGACCCCCGGGTGATCAATGTGTTTGCCGATTACCGGCTTCGCACTCCCGGACGTTTCGGAGCAAGTGCGGCCGTGGTCTTCGGAAAAACAGGACTGCTTAGTTTTGATTACGGATACAGGGATTACTCCCGAATTAAATTTAGTCGGGACCCTATTTTGGCGCTACAAAACTCGGTGATCGAGAACTTCCTTACGGCGGCCTCCAGCTATCGTGTAGGTGGTGAATACCGAATTAAAAATTTCAGCCTTCGCGGTGGATATCATTACGAAGAAAGCCCTTATCAGAACGGAACGACCATTGGAGACCTTTCCGGTTATTCCGCGGGAGCAGGATATAGTTTCGGGCATTTCTCCGTAGATGTCTCCTATTCCCGTAGCGAACGAAGCCGAAATCAACAACTGTATTCCATTGGGCTTACAGACGCTGCAACAATAGACAACACTCTGGACAACGTACTGCTGACCGTTGGGTTTAGTATGTAAAGTCCTGCTTATATATACAGCCTCCCCCCTTCGATAAGATCAAGGACCCGGGGAGGCTTTTTTGATTATCTCTTCAAAGTGAAATGACCTCTGAATTCCTTAAGAACCTGGTCTTCCATATATTCTACCCTAAACCAATAGTCGCTGGAGGGCATCGGATTTCCATTGTAGGTACCATCCCATCCGGCACCAAGCGGACTGATCTGTTTTAACAACTTACCGTAGCGATCAAAAATATAGATACGGGCACGGGGATCCAGCGAGGTTATACCGATGATGTTCCAATCGTCGTGAAAACCGTCTTCATTAGGTGTCACAAAACGAGGATAGTCAATCACCGTGAGCATTACCATGACGCTACCACAGCCATTTGCATCCTTGATAGTCACCTTGTGGTTACCGGGAAGCACGTCATTGAACAACCCGCTTTCCTGAAAGAAACCATCATCCAGACTGAAGATATAATCTCCCAATCCGGTCGCCGTAGCTTCAATAATATGGGTCTCATCAAAAGCATTTGATATTACTTCCGCACTAAATGTGATCGGCGGTGAGGACTCCATGACCGTTGTTGTAAGTACCTGGACACATCCGTTAATGCGGTCGGTGATGGTTATCTCATACAGTCCTCCTACCGTGGCAATGGTCAAGGGGTCAGTTTCATCCAGACCGGGATTGAGATCATCAGCCAGTGTATTACCGTCTACAGTCCAGTTGAAGGTATAGTCTTCCAGGGTTAGGCCCGTATCGATTATTGGCGGTGAACTTTCGCCTTCAACTTCCTGAATAGGATTTCCGCTCCCGTCGAGGCATAATCGGTACGACGGTTCGACAGACCCTTCGGGAAGAAAATAAACCTGAAGAATTACTTCCACTATGTCAAAGCAATCCAACTGATTGTTTCCAACACGTGCATACACGACTTGAGGATTGACGTCGTTAACGTAGGCTGAAGGATTCGTAATTGGATTTATATCAAAGAGAGCATCGTCAAAAAGGTTGTAAAACGAAATATCAAAAAGAGCAGGGTTCTGCCCATTAATGAGCAAGTCTTCCTGACTGGTAAGATCGAATGAAGCGATGCCGTCGTTTTCATCCAGGTTGTCGCATTGCGAAAAAACCAGAGGTACGGCAGGATCGGGAAGGGTGACACTTACCGAGAAATCGTTGTTGTTCTCGTCGCTTTCGTCAATCACACCACTACCGGTCCCCGTATCATCGGCAACCGCCCGAAGTGTAAAGGTATTCGGGATAGCCAACGGGATAGGCAGGGAAATAAGGCCATTCTCGGATTCGTTGGGAGACAGGAAATTCATGGTTTGTGACTGGCCCACCAGAACATTGTCCGCATAGAAAGCAATGGGTGTATTCGAGGCCATGAGCCCAATGGTTCCAATATTGGAAACCGTGTAATCAACGATTATATTTCTGGAACCGCAACCGGCCACATCATTGATCTCAATGACAGCATCCAAATCAACTTCACTATTATATACAGCCACAATGTTGTTCACGATCACCAGGTCTCGTCCGGACGTAAGTGCAATGCTTGCACTTTCATCCCCAGCCATAACGTAGTCATCGATCTCATATACATCAATATCCATATTGTACAGGTCACTAGCTCCCGTATATGTATTAGTTCCGTTAAAGGCATTGTCGGCTGGGTTAAGCGGTGGATCACTAAGTACATTGCCATTAATACGTACTTGCTCCGTGATATCCAGGCCTGCATCTCCTTCCCAGGCGAGGAACTGGAGCCGGGATTCATTCTCATCCGTGATGGACAGGAAGTTCAATGTGATATTGAGATTGTTATTCTCACTTACGGCTTCGAACCCGTCAAAAACAGATACCTGCCGCTCATTGGTCAGATCGGGGTCATCGAAGATTACCAGCACCGACCATCCGCCGAAATTCAATCCGTTGCTGCAATGCCCTGAGACGTCAATTTCAAAATCAGAAAAAGTATAATTGCCATCCGTATTATTGGCAACAATGGACGTGACATCAGCAAACCCTGAAAAGAAAGGCAGTGAGGTCGCACCACCCTGAATAGAAAAAGTTCGGTCCGGAGTGACGGCATTACCGTTTAGACTTACATCGAAATCCCCGGTTCCCGATCCCGCCCAGTACAAATAGGCAGCGGTGAGGGTTTGATCAGGATCCAGCATGAATGTGGCGCTGGAAGAGTTAAGAACAGAACAACTTGTTCCCGGACCGTTTTCTTCAATATTCAGTGTATTCCCGAAGGATGCAAAGTCAAAAGAGCCGTTGAATTGTTGATAAAGGGAGATAGGGTCCTGTGCGAACAGAGACAATGTGCACAAAAACAGTATTAACCCTATGCTCTTTTTCATAACGAAGAAAACTTGAACCTAAGATACTGGGAGGGCCGTGCATAGTATCGGGTCGATAGGTTCGTTCCTTATTGATTAAACAATATACGTAAATTACATTAACTCCTTTTGTTCCATAATGTCCCAAATTCTCAACTAAACAAAAAAGGACCTTCATTGTATTGAAGGCCCTTTTTGAAATATGTTTGAAACTATTATCGTTTTAAGGTGAAGTGACCTCTGAATTGTTTAATGGTATCGTCTTCTTCATACTCTACCATA
>CAZTLE010000206.1:0-6955 GCA_964614415.1 uncultured Aureitalea sp.
ACAATGTCATTGGATCCTGGGTACCGCCCTGGGAGAGCACATGATCCTTGAATTTGTCGGCTACCTTTCGGTTGAAGATCCCTTCCTGCTTAAAATATTCAAAAGCATCGGCATCCAACACTTCAGCCCACTTGTAACTGTAGTATCCCGCCGAATAGCCTCCCTGGAATATGTGGGCAAACGACGTACTCATGCAAGTCTCGGCTACCTCCGGATACAGTGCTGTCGGAGAGAAGGCCTCCAATTCAAATGCCTTTACATCCGTAACTCCCGACGGATCCCCGCCATGCCATGCCATATCGAGCATGCCGAAACTTAGTTGACGTAAAGTCTGCATTCCTTCATGGAATGCGGCCGATTCCTTGATTTTCTCTACATACTCCATAGGGATCACTTCCCCGGTTTCGTAGTGTTTGGCAAAGAGTTCCAGAGTTTCTTTCTCATAACACCAGTTCTCCAGCATCTGACTGGGAAGTTCCACAAAATCCCAATAGACATTAGTTCCCGAAAGGTGCGGATAGGTTGTATTGGCCAACATACCATGTAACGCATGACCGAACTCATGGAACAGGGTTCTCACTTCCTGGAAGGTAAGTAGCGAAGGGGTGCTTTCCGTTGGTTTGGTGAAATTACAAACGATGGATACGTGTGGCCGGTCGTTTTTACCGTCCACGATCTGCTGTGGCTTGTACGAGGTCATCCACGCACCACCTCGCTTTCCGGGACGCGGGTGGAAATCGGCATAGAACAGGGAGACAAAGGTTCCTTCGGCATCTGTAACTTCATAGGTCATGACATCCGGATGATATATGTCGACGGTATCCGTCAGAGTAAATCGAAGACCAAATAGCTTTTCAGCCACGGTAAACACTCCGTCGATTACATTTTCCAGTTTGAAATAGGGCTTTAACTTCTCATCATCGAGATTAAAGCGTTCCTGTTTCAACTTCTCGGCATAATAGGCACCGTCCCACTTTTCCAATCGGGCGATACCGTCCTTTTCTTTGGCAAAGGCCTCCAACTCGTCAAATTCGCGTTGTGCGGCAGGCTTTGCTTTTTCCAACAGTTCGTTGAGGAACCCGGTAACCTTTTGCGGAGTCTCTGCCATGCGTTCTTCCAATACGAAATGAGCATGTGACTCATATCCAAGTAGCAAGGCTCGTTGGTGTCTCAGTTGTGTGATCCGTTGAATATTGGCCTGATTGTCATGTTCATCATTGTGAAATGACTTGGAACCGAAAGCCAGGGTCATTTTCTTTCGCAATTCGCGATTATCGGCATACTTCACAAACGGAATATAGCTGGGATAATGAAGTGTGAATACCCAACCGTCTTTACCGTGCTCACGAGCTGTTTCCGCCGCTGCTTCTTTTACACCTTCCGGCAGTCCGGCGAGATCGGTCTCCTCCTTTATATGCATTTCAAATCCGTTGGTTTCGGCCAACACATTTTCACCGAAAGTCAGGGTAAGTTGTGCCAACTCAGCATCAATATCTCGGAGCGTCCGTTTGTCATCTTCTGAAAGATTGGCGCCATTCCGGGCAAACCCTTTGTATTGCTTTTCAAGAAGCATATTCTCTTCAATACTTAGATCCAGGTTTTCTTTGGAATCATAGACCTGTTTTACGCGTTTGAACAGTGCCTCATGTAAAAGCAAGTCATTCTTGAAATTTGACAGCAAAGGAGAAAGCTCCTGGGCAATGTTTTGAAGCTCGTTGTTGGTTTCGGCGCTGTTCAGATTGAAAAAAATCGACGTTGCCCGGTGCAATCGCTCTCCGGAACGTTCCAATGCTTCCACCGTATTGGCAAAGGTGGGAGCGTCGGGATTGTCGGCGATGGCATCTATCTCAATGCGCGCTTGAGAAATGAGTTCTTTGATACCGGGTAGGTAATGTTCGTTATTTAGTGATGCAAAAGGAGCTGCATCGTAGTTTTTTAATAACGGATTTTTCATAGCTGGATAAGTAAAACATCGGAGGTTCGAAGCCAGAAGTACGAAGCTCGAAGTTCCGAATCTGGAATTTTAAATCTTTTATTTTGAATCTTTCATCTGTTTGGCGCCTTCTTCCACTTTGATCTTAAGTCCTTCCTTGTATGCGAGGACCTTGTCAAGGACACATTTGTCGTGTGCTCCAATGATCTGGGCTGCCAAAATACCCGCATTCTTTGCACCGTTCAGCGCTACGGTGGCTACGGGAACACCACCTGGCATTTGAAGTATGGACAATACCGAATCCCAGCCGTCGATCGAATTACTGGATTTCACCGGAACTCCGATGACCGGTAAGGGAGAGAGCGAAGCGATCATTCCGGGAAGGTGAGCGGCACCTCCGGCACCCGCTATGATCACACTAAATCCTCGTTCATGGGCGTGCTTTCCGTAGTCAAACATTTTTTCGGGAGTACGGTGGGCAGATACGATGTCAACTTCCGTTTCAATATCAAATCCACTGAGTATGTCAATTGCGTCCTGCATGACCGGCAGGTCACTGGTGCTTCCCATAATGATGGCAACTTTGCTCATAACTAAAAACGTTGTTTTTAAATTCCAAACATCTGGTTTTTGCGATCCGTCGAAGACGGAGAAGCAAACTGTCTAATGCAACAGACTGCTTAGGTCGTTACCTCCCTCGCAGAATCGCGGCAAACTATAACGTTCGGAATTTGGCGTTTGTCATTTGAATTTTATTTACTTATAACTTTTATCATCGATTTCACCTCCCCGGCAATTCTCCGCGCTTCATTGATGTCCTCATTCACAATGGTAACATGTCCCATTTTCCGGAAAGGTCTCGTCTGTTTTTTTCCATAGATATGCGGTGTTACCCCGTTCATTGCCATGATAGTCTCAATATGTTGGTATACCACATTTCCGGTATGCCCTTCGGCACCAACCAAATTTACCATGATTCCTCCGGTTTTACTATCGGTATTACCAAGGGGCAGATCAAGTATGGATCGCAAATGTTGTTCAAACTGATTGGTATAGCTGGCTTCAATGCTGTAGTGTCCACTATTGTGCGGCCTCGGAGCTACTTCATTCACCAAAATATCGTCTTCCCGGGTTTGAAACATCTCAACCGCCAATAGCCCTACATGCTCGAAAGCGTTGGAGACCTTTTCGGCCACATCCCGTGCTTTGCGGGCAACCTCGTCATCAATGCGCGCCGGACAGATCACATATTCCACCTGATTTGCCTCAGGATGGAACTCCATTTCCACCACGGGGTAGGTTTTCACCTCACCACTGGCGTTGCGTGCCACGATAACCGCCAATTCGTTTTTAAACGGGATTAGTTTTTCAGCAATACAGGGACCTTCTGCTAACGGAATGAGATCTTCCGCATCCCGAATAATACTTACACCTTTGCCGTCATAGCCTCCCGTACAGCTTTTCCAGACAAAAGGATAGTGCAGTTCCTTTCGTACTATCGCCTCATTGAGTTTGTACTTATCATCAAAAACAATGAAAGGAGAGGTAGGAATGGTATGTGCTTTGTAAAATTGCTTCTGAACCCCTTTATCCTGAATATTCCGAAGCGTCTTTGCCGACGGGTATACCGTCTTACCTTCCGCTTCCAATCGCTCCAATGCGTCCACATTGACACTTTCTATTTCGAACGTAAGGACGTCTACCGCTTTTCCGAAGTTATACACCGTATCAAAATCCATGAGTTCGCCCTGTTCAAAGTAATCACAGGCAATCCGGCACGGGGCTTCCGCACTGGGGTCGAGAACATGAGTTTTGATATCGAATTTGCGGGTTTCGTAGAGTAGCATTTTGCCCAACTGGCCGCCGCCAAGAATACCTAAAGTGAAATTGGACGAAAAGTAATCTGCCATAAAGGTTCCTTTGCGCAAAGGTACAATCTTCCTCCCATATTGTTATCTTTGCACTCTCAATTATGTGGGGTTTTTTTAAAGCACTGTTCAGAATCAAAAATAAGCGAATGACAAACATCGTACTCTTTGGCCCTCCGGGTGCCGGAAAAGGAACTCAGGCAGAGGTCCTGAAGGAAAAATATCAACTGGTTCATATTTCGACCGGGGATGTATTTCGGTACAATATTAAGAACGAAACCGAGTTAGGGACCCTGGCCAAGTCATACATGGACAAAGGACACCTCGTTCCCGATGAGGTAACCATCAATATGTTGAATGCGGAAGTTGAGAAGAATCCCGATGCGAATGGATTCATTTTCGATGGATTCCCCCGTACCGAAGCCCAGGCTCAGGCACTGGCCGAGCTTATGGATGAAAAGAGTTCTCAGATCAATGCGATGGTCGCTCTGGAAGTTGATGACGAAGTGTTGGTCGGAAGACTGCTCGAAAGAGGCAAATCAAGCGGACGTCCTGATGACGCCAATGAGGAAGTGATCCGTGAACGTATTGCCGAGTACTATCGCAAGACCGACATTCTGAAAAGTTTTTACCAGGCCCAGGACAAATACTACGGGGTAGACGGTGTAGGTAGCATAGCCGAGATCACAGATCGGCTAAGTGCCGTTATCGATAGTCTTTAGCAAAAGTCTACTCAGAACTTAACATTCAAAACTCAAAACTTCCATGACCGAAGGCAATTTCGTAGACTACGTAAAGATCCATGTAGCTTCCGGAAAAGGAGGTCAGGGGAGTGCGCACCTGCGTCGTGAGAAGTTTGTCGCCAAGGGTGGTCCCGACGGGGGTGACGGTGGGCGTGGCGGACATATCATCATCAAGGCGAATAAGAACTTATGGACGCTGTATCACCTCAAATTCAAGCGACATTTCAAAGCCGGTCACGGCGCTGCGGGAGGAAAGCAAACCAGTACGGGTGCTAACGGAGAAGATGTGTATATCGAAGTCCCGTTGGGAACCGTACTTCGGGATACGGATACTCAAAAAATAGTGGCCGAAGTTACCGAAGAAAACCAGGAAGTAATCGTTGTCAAAGGCGGAAAAGGGGGACTGGGGAATGTACATTTCAAAAGCGCAACGCGACAAACCCCGCGATATGCGCAGCCCGGTTTACCGGGTGAAGAGGCCAACCTTACCCTGGAACTCAAAGTACTGGCCGATGTAGGCTTGGTAGGATTTCCCAATGCGGGGAAGTCCACGTTGCTTTCTGTCATAACTGCTGCCAAGCCGAAGATCGCAGACTATGAATTCACTACGCTGAAACCCAATTTGGGTATTGTGAAGTACCGGGATTACCAGACTTTCGTTATGGCAGATATCCCCGGAATTATTGAGGGAGCTGCTGAAGGTAAGGGGATCGGTCACCGCTTTCTTAGGCACATTGAACGCAATTCAACCCTGCTTTTCCTGATTCCTGCCGATGCAGACGACATTCGAAAACAGTACGATATCCTGTTGGACGAATTGCGTCGCTATAACCCCGAGCTTCTGGACAAGGACCGATTGGTGGCCATCTCTAAAAGTGATATGCTGGATGACGAACTCAAAGCCGAAATGAAGGCGGAGTTGGATAGGGACTTCGAAGGGATTCCGTATTTATTCATTTCAGCCGTAGCGCAGCAAGGACTTACAGAACTTAAGGACCGCTTGTGGGCTATGTTGAATCAGGAAGCCGATTCCTGACCCCGACTAAAGGATGTGAGGCCGAATGAGAGCGATTGGTTCTAAAGGGAACTGGTTCGGTGAGTAATTCTTCTTGTGGCTCTGTTCTCTAAAAATCTACTCTCTCTTTTCCAAAAATTCATTTACTGTAACTAACCGATGTCATTTTTCGACATATACTATTACATACCTTTATAAAAGCAACTAACATTTCCAGTCATGAAAACAAAATCCCGAACGCCCAGAGTAGTAAAGATCGCACTACTGGTAGCCGTATTGTTTATCGTCTCCTCTTGCGCCAATGCCGTACCCATGGATGAATGCGTATCCGGAGATCCCTATGGTTTTTGGAGCGGATTGCTTCACGGACTTATTGCACCCTTTGCTTTCATAGGAAGTCTGTTCAACGATGAGATCGCCATTTACGCTGTGAACAACAACGGTGGTTGGTACGATTTCGGATTCCTGTTTGGAGCAGCCATAATTCTTGGAGGTAGCGGAAATCGCGCCAGGAAGAAGAAGTAGGCAGTTTGCAGTAGCAGTGGGCAGTATTCAGTCTTTGTTCTAGCCCTCCAGAAAAGTAGCGAGGCGATCAAAGGTTGAGCCCCATCCGTTGTAGAAGCCCATTTGTTCTTGCTGCTTGCAGTATTCCTCTGTTTCATGGACCACATGAAAGGTAAACTCAGTGCCGCCCGGTACTGCCCGGAGTAGTACATGTAATTCAACCCCCTCGGTCATAGGCCGGAAATTGGCCGAGGTGACAATATTTTGCATTGGTACAATTTCAGAATAAACACCTTCGGCTATGAACGTACCTCCGTTGGGCATTACCATGCTGTACTTCCAGGCACCTCCAACTTCGAAATTGTGCTCAATAATTTCAACTTCCATTCCCGGAGGCCCCCACCACTTAGCTATGTGTTCAGGTTGACTCCAGGCCTCCCATACGAGTTCGATTGGAGCATTAAAGGTACGTTCGATGGTAAGTGTGCGATTGGTATCCATATTATTTTCTTTTTTCTTTTAGTTGATTGAGATAGTTTTCGAAAGAGTCAATTCGGTCTTCCCACAAATTGCGATACTGCTCGATCCAAAGGAAAGCCGGAATAAGGTTCTTTGGGCTTATCATACAGTATCTCTGGCGCCCTTCCTGTCTTGTGGTGATAATGCCGCATTCCTCAAGGATTTTCAGATGTTTGGAAATGGCGGGCCGACTCACGTCAAAACGTTCGGCTACAGCATTGACGGTAAGCTCTTCTTTGGAAAGCAGCTCGATAATCTCCCGGCGTACGGGATCTGCTATGGCCTGAAAGACATCTCTGCGCATAATTAAGTAACCGTTTGGTTACAAATATATGTGTAACCGATTAGTTACGCAAATTATTTACTCGTTTTT
>CAZTLE010000207.1:0-6910 GCA_964614415.1 uncultured Aureitalea sp.
CTAAACTTCATGCGTGACCTGGAGACCGAATGTATGTATTTGGGTGTACCCGTGAAAACCCGGCACAATGAGGTAGCTCCCAATCAGTTTGAGCTGGCTCCTATTTTTGAGGAGGCTAACCTTGCCGTAGACCACAACTCCTTGCTTATGGATGTTATGGATAAGGTTGCAGACCGCCATAACTTCAAAGTACTATTCCACGAAAAGCCGTTTGCGAAGATCAACGGAAGTGGAAAACACAATAACTGGTCTTTAGCTACCAACACGGGAGTAAACCTGCTAAGTCCCGGTAGTACTCCGATGAAGAACCTTCAGTTCCTTACCTTCTTTGTGAACACGATCAAAGCGGTAAACGAATACGAAGAATTGATCCGTGCGGCGATCGCCAGTGCGAGTAACGACCACCGATTAGGTGCGAACGAAGCCCCTCCGGCTATTATTTCCGTATTTATCGGTTCGCAGCTTACAGCTGTACTTGATGAACTGGAAAAGGTAACCAACGGAAAGCTTTCTCCACAGGAAAAAACAGAATTGAAACTGAACGTCGTAGGTAAGATCCCTGAGATCCTGTTGGACAATACCGATCGTAACCGTACGTCTCCTTTTGCGTTTACCGGTAACAAGTTCGAGCTACGAGCAGTGGGATCCATGGCAAACTGTGCGAACCCTATGACAGTATTGAATGCTATTGTTGCCAAGCAACTGATGGAATTCAAGAAAGAGGTCGATGCACTTATCGATTCCAAGAAAATGAAGAAGGACGATGCCATTTTCAATGTGCTTCGTGAGTACATCAAGGACTCCAAACGCATTCGTTTCGAAGGAGACGGTTATGGTGATGCCTGGGAGAAGGAAGCAAAGAAACGTGGCCTCAGCAACAACAAAACCACTCCGGAGGCCTTAACGGCCAAGATTTCCAATAAGACCATTGATCTTTACGAAGAGCTTGGAATTATGAGCAAGGTAGAGATCGAGGCTCGCCATGAGATCCAGGTAGAGGAATATGCCATGCGTATTCAGATCGAAGGACGTGTATTGGGTGATATTGCAAGAAACCACGTGATCCCTACGGCTATCCGATACCAGAATATCCTGATCGAGAATGTTCAGGGATTGAAGGACATTTACGGAGATAGCTTTAAGAAAATTGCTAAAGAGCAGATGGAGCTTATTGAGCAGATCTCCGAGCACATTGCGAAGATCAACAAGGGAATTACCGATATGATCAATGAGCGCAAAAAGGCGAACAAGATCGAGGAAGCCGAAAAAAGGGCATTTGCTTACTGTGATAACGTAAAGCCTTACTTTGAGGAAATACGTTACCACTGTGATAAACTTGAATTGTTGGTAGATGACGAACTCTGGCCGTTAACCAAGTACAGAGAACTTCTATTTACTCGATAGTACGCGAATAGTTGACCAAAACCTCATAGTCCTTTCCGGGGCTGTGAGGTTTTATTTTTTACCTTTGCTCCCATGAGTCAGGAAGTATCCAAACGCTATGCACAACGCGGAGTTTCGGCCTCCAAGGAAGATGTCCACAACGCTATTAAAAATGTGGATAAAGGGCTATTCCCGAAGGCCTTCTGCAAAATCATTCCCGATTATCTTACCAATGATGAGGCTTATTGTCTCATTATGCATGCCGATGGTGCCGGGACTAAGTCCTCACTGGCGTACATGTACTGGAAAGAAACCGGAGATCTTTCGGTTTGGAAAGGTATTGCCCAGGATGCCCTTATTATGAATATTGACGATCTGCTCTGTGTAGGCGCGGTGGATGATATCTTGCTGTCTTCTACGATTGGTCGTAATAAGAATCTGATCCCCGGAGAAGTGATCTCGGCCATTATCAATGGTACGGAAGAACTTATTGCCGATCTGAAGAAGTTTGGAGTGACCATACATGCCACAGGGGGAGAGACGGCCGATGTCGGAGATCTGGTGCGCACGATCATTGTAGATTCCACTGTAACGGCCCGTATGAGGCGCGATCAGGTAATCGACAATGCAAATATCAGACCCGGAGATGTCATCGTTGGCCTTGCGTCCTTCGGACAGGCAACCTACGAAACCGAATACAACGGGGGGATGGGCAGCAACGGACTCACATCAGCGAGGCACGATGTGTTTCACAATTATCTCGCCTCAGAATATCCCGAAAGTTATGATCACGCCGTTCCGGAAGATCTTGTTTATTCGGGATCCAAGAAACTTACCGATCCCGTTTCAGGAAGTCCGCTGAATGCCGGTAAGCTGGTATTGTCACCTACAAGAACCTATGCGCCCGTGATTAAGGAAATACTTGCCAGGCACACCACTGGTGATATTCATGGAATGGTACATTGCAGCGGGGGAGCTCAAACCAAGATCTTACATTTTGTGGACGATCTGCACATAGTCAAGGACAATCTGTTCGATACTCCTCCTTTGTTTTCACTTATCCAGCAGGAGAGTGGCACCGATTGGAAAGAAATGTATCAGGTGTTTAATATGGGACATCGCATGGAACTTTATGTACCCGAAGCGGTGGCACCTTCCATAATTTCCATTTCTAAAAGTTTCAATGTAGACGCCCAAATTGTGGGAAGAGTTGAAGCTTCCGAAGAAGGAAAGAAACTAACGATTTCAGGAAATCACGGCACTTTCCACTACACTTAGCCGGTAATTAAGACACTCTCTGCTTGATTTTTATCGATAAAATGAGTCATTTTATCGAAATAATGTAATTTTTTTGGAATTTAGGTAAGAAAATTCCTCCAATCTTAACGCTTCACTGAATTTTTTATACGAAATTGGCGTCGAGCGGATCGATCTCATTCGGTCGCACGTGTTTGCTTTCGTTCGAAAAGCTATGCCTGGAAAATTCGGAATTAAATACCAGTGGTTTGTCATACTAACGGGAGTCCTGTTGTTTGCTGTTAGCTCCTGGTTCTTCGACACTCAAGACATCGTTGTCTATCGATCCATTCGAATTGGGATCATTTTGTTTTTTCTGGTGCTGGTCCTGGTTTTTCACGGATTCAGGACACATCCTATCATGATCTTCTTCCTGTTCCTTCTGGCGGGCTCCAGTATTCTTGCTCTTAACTGGGAGCAGGACGAGTTTGCAATTGGTTCTTTGGCGCTTAGCACTGTTGCCTATGGTGGAGTTGTCTATGGATTGATCAGGTTGCTTTCGTTTAAATACATGAGTTCTTTTTTCGGCATCTCACTGTTGGTGGTAGCCGTCATCATGCTGGCGCTGATGTATTTCTTTTTAACCATGATCCGGGAAACGGGAGTATCGGGGATTCTACATATTGCCCTTTGGGTCACCGGAATCACCTTGTTCGCCATGTGCGTATTGTCTTTCGTGTACAATCATGAGTTGAATACACGCGCAACCCTCATTTTTCTCTTGTTTTCCTTGTCGTTGTTGTTCAGTGAAGTTTTTAGGGCTGTAGGACATTACGAACTGGCCTATGGCGACATTCCGTACTATTTGCGACGTGCACTTTTCATTGTAAGCATGTACTTTCTGTACAGCTATTCCTTTATGGAGAAAAATGACGACGCTCCTATGGTAAGGTTCCGATAATCCGTAAACTGCGCTCTTGCCGACGATTTCTTCGGAAATAATTTCAAGTAAAATATTGTAAATTTGCACCGGCCTTTTCGAACGGAGGCAACCCTAACAAACAATATGCTTGAAAAACTTCAAATAGTAAAACAACGGTTTGATGAGGTGAGTGACCTAATCATTCAGCCCGATGTGATCAGTGATCAGAAACGATATATTCAATTGAACAAAGAATATAAGGATCTGAGGGTACTGATGGACAAGCGGGATGAGTACATTATGCTAAGCGGTCACATTGAAGAAGCGGAAGAAATTATAGCCGATGGCAGTGATGATGAAATGGTCGAAATGGCCAAAATGCAATTGGATGAGGCCAAAGAAAGGCTACCGGTTCTGGAGGAAGAGATCAAGTTTCTATTGATTCCCAAAGATCCTGAAGACTCCAAGAACGCTGTTATGGAGATTCGTGCCGGTACCGGAGGAGATGAAGCGAGTATCTTCGCGGGAGACCTGTTCCGAATGTATACCAAATACTGTGAAGGAAAAGGTTGGTCTACCAGTGTGGTTGATCTCAATGAGGGTACAAGTGGCGGTTTTAAGGAGATCATTTTTGAAATATCGGGTGAGGACGTTTACGGAACGCTCAAATTTGAAGCTGGAGTACACCGTGTACAACGGGTTCCTCAAACCGAAACTCAGGGACGTGTGCATACCAGCGCAGCCACGGTCATTGTCCTTCCCGAAGCCGAAGAGTTCGATGTAGAACTCGACATGCAGGATGTGCGTATTGAGCGTACCACCTCCACAGGGCCTGGTGGCCAGTCGGTAAACACGACCTATTCTGCCATCAAGCTACACCATGAACCGACAGGGATTATTGTAAGTTGTCAGGATCAGAAATCACAACACAAAAACCTTGAGAAAGCATTAAAGGTACTACGCTCTCGATTGTACGAGAATGAACTGGCGAAGAAGCAAGCTGCCGACTCGGAAAAACGTAAGAGCATGGTCTCTTCAGGGGATAGGAGTGCGAAGATCCGCACCTATAATTACCCTCAGGGCCGGGTGACCGACCATCGAATTGGGCTCACACTATACGATCTTCAAAATGTAGTGAACGGAGACATTCAAAAACTGATCGATGAATTGATGTTGGCCGAAAACACCGAGAAACTGAAAGAAGCCGGGGAAACTTTTTAGTTGTAAGGTTAAATTGTTAAAGGTTGAATGACTGATGAGGTGAGGAGGAAATCTGAGAGAGTCGCTGATATGTAAGACCAATGTGTTTTAATTAAAATCGAAAATTTGAATCCCAGAACTCAACATTTAAAACTCAAAGCTTAGAATCCAATACCCATGACCAAGGACCAATTAACAGAACAGATCCGAAAAAAGAACTCTTTCCTCTGTATTGGACTTGATGTCGATCTCAATAAAGTTCCCATGCACATTCTGCATGAGGAAGATCCTATTTTTGCGTTCAACAAAGCCATTATTGACGCCACACATCATCTGGCGGTAGCTTATAAACCGAATACAGCCTTTTATGAAGCCTACGGAGTAAAAGGTTGGAAGTCCTTCGAAAAGACCATTGATTATCTCAACCGGAACCATCCCGATATTTTTACAATTGCCGATGCCAAACGGGGTGATATAGGAAACACCTCGTCCATGTATGCCAGGGCTTTCTTTGAAGACCTGAAATGTGATTCGGTGACAGTGGCACCTTATATGGGAAAGGATTCGGTAGAACCCTTCCTGGCTTTCGAAGGCAAGCACACAATCTTACTGGCCCTCACATCCAACAAGGGTGCTTTCGATTTTCAAACCCGTGATTCGGAAGGCGAAGAGCTGTACAAACGGGTGTTACGCACTTCGCTTAGCTGGGAAAACAGTGAGAACCTCATGTATGTTGTGGGCGCCACTAAAGCCGAGTTTCTGGCGGATATTCGCGAGATAATTCCCAATGCATTCCTCCTTGTACCAGGTGTAGGTGCTCAGGGTGGAAGTCTGACCGAAGTATGTAAATATGGAATGACAGACGACATTGGACTCCTGATAAATTCTTCCCGCGGGATTATTTACGCATCCGATAAGGAAGATTTTGCTGAAGCAGCGGCTGAAGAGGCTGGGAAACTTCAGCGGGAAATGCAAGCTATCCTCAATGCAGGTTAAAGATCAGCTAGACCGGACTCTTCACTTTTCCAATCCACCAAAGCGCATAGTTTCTCTGGTGCCTTCTCAAACCGAATTATTGGTTGATCTGGGCCTCAGAGAACAGTTGGTTGGCATTACTAAGTTCTGCGTACACCCGAAAACCTTGCGAAAGGAGATTACCGTCGTAGGCGGTACCAAACAGGTGAAGTCCGAAAAAATTCGGGCGCTTGCCCCCGATATAATCATCTGTAACAAAGAAGAGAATACAAAGGAAATGGTCGGGGAACTGTCCCGCGTTGCCCCCATATGGGTAAGTGACATCTCCAACCTTGAGGAAAATTTTGAGATGATTCAGACGCTGGGAGATCTTTTTATGGTTTCTGAAAAGGCGTCGGAGATTATCACGGAAATTCGAAAGGAAGCTGGGGAGTTCGAATTGACAATGCAGAAAGTTCCTGTTCGTAAGACGGCATATCTCATTTGGAAAAACCCTTATATGGCAGCAGGGCGAAATACTTTTATCGATCACCTGATGCGATGCAATCGTTTTAAGAATATAATGGAAGAAGAGTCTCGCTATCCGGAAGTAAGCATGAAGGACCTGAAAGAAGCAGACCTTGTTTTGCTATCATCAGAACCTTTTCCTTTCAAGGAGAAGGACATGGTCGAGCTGTCAGAAAAAACAGGAAAGGAAGTACGGCTTGTGGATGGTGAATACTTTAGCTGGTACGGATCACGACTACTTCAGGCATTTCAGTATTTCAGAACATTGCATTAGAATCCGTTGATCTCATTCTTTAAACTGAGCCGCACAATTTCATCATAGATCTTTTCTGCCTGTTTTCGCGCTCTTTCGCTCTTCTCACGATCTTTCAATGCACTCTCGAACGAACGCTTCATAAGCTGTCGATACTGTCGTTTCAGCTTGTCTAATTTTGACCTTTTTCTAAACCACCCGAACATCTTCCTTTCCTTTGATACAAAGGTAGTTTCATAACTAACAAAGGACTATTAACGGAAGGTTAATCAGATCATAAAAGTCGTTCGAGATGAGTTAAAGGTATCATCGTTGCTTTCGGAAGTTGGGTGGCCGGGTCATTCAAGGAGCAAAATTTCAAATCCACCCTTCGACAGGCTCAGGGTCCTGCGTCTTATCTCACTGCTCAAATTTCACTACTCAAACTAACACCT
>CAZTLE010000208.1:0-6896 GCA_964614415.1 uncultured Aureitalea sp.
ACAAAAAAATTCATTACTTGCTACAGGTCGTTTCTATAAGTTGTTGTGCGCGCTCCGCTCCAAAACTGGGATGAAACTCGCTCTCAGGTTTAAAGGTAGTAAAAAGTTCAGCCGCCCTTTGAATGTCTTTGCAATAGGGTTCTACCGATGTTCCAAAGAACTGAGCCGATCCTATGTCCCATTCGGCCTTACCAAGGATCACCATTGGGTTATCCGGGGCTATGGCCAGTGCTTTTTGATAAAGCTCTACTACCTTGGGCGAATATTGCATGCCGTATTGCTGTCCGTCGAAGGCTATCCAGGCCGTATACCATTGGGCTTCCAAAACCAAAATATCCGGATTGTCCTTAGAGATCGCCTTGGCGTCGTTGAGAAAGTCGCGGGCCTTGTTCAGTTGTGCCGTTAGCTTGGCTTCATCGGTTTCCCCGAAGCTATAGACCGTGTTGATCTGAGCTACGTAGAAGGCAGGCAACCACTCGTCAGATTCAGCCTGACCGATACGTTCGAACAGGTTGGCAGCTTCCCACTGTTTATTCGCCTTCCAAAGATCGAGCGCCTTGCGCATTCCGGTTTCGTACTTGCTTTGACTTATTCCTACCAGGGGAATAAGAAATGCCAGTGTGAGAATTATTTTTTTCATGATTTTTATTGTTTAGATGGTTATTGTAGTAGTAACAGTGTTCCGCCGGCCAATAATAGCATAGCGCTTAAGGTCATTAAATTCTTGAGTGTTTTTACTTTTCCGGTTTTAGAAAGCCAAATGCCTAACATGGTTATCGGTTTTAGTTATAAGCTTATTTCCAGTTTCTTGACAACGCCGTTCTTCACTTCGAACTTGGCATCGCTCCAACGTGGTGGTCCCCACCGTCGAACGTTGTTGGAAACACCATAGCTCTCGGTTGGGAACATTCCCAGGAACATATTGAGCTCTCCGTCGTCGTCCTTGTCGTGGTAACAGGAAATGGCATAGATCCCAT
The DNA here is from genome assembly GCA_964614415.1 of uncultured Aureitalea sp. GTDB lineage: Bacteria > Bacteroidota > Bacteroidia > Flavobacteriales > Flavobacteriaceae > CAZTLE01. Next base: position 978 of record CAZTLE010000208.1, read on the forward strand.
CGGGTATATCCCTGAATACCACTTTGGCGCGTTCATTTACAATCTCCGAAGCGAGGAATTCAATTCCATCATCCAGAAATTTCTCTTCAGAGTCATACAGTCCTACGCGAACCGTACCCTTGTTATTGTCAAAATTGTACATAGAAACCTCGATGGTATTCTGTGCCTGTAGTACTGTCCCAGAGACGAGTAGCATTAGATAAGCGAGTATTGTTTGCATAACTGTTCGTTTTTTGATGTGATTTATTAATACGTTTCAAATGTCCGCCGATTGATACACTTTTTAAACTTCTTCTTACCCAACTGTCAAAATATGTGGATGAACTGTTGATGAGGTTGATTTGTTGATTTGTTGATTTGTTTAATTGTGTAATCGGTGATTTGGTTGATTTGTTCATGGTTAATATGTTATTTGGTTATTGAGTTAATTGGTTAATTGGTTAATCGAAAAATCTTCAAATTGAATAATTAATTAATCGCGTAATAGTTGATTTGTTGACTTGTTGATTCGTTGATTTGATAATTTGGTGATGTGTTAATTATATGATCCGTCAATATGTGGAATCGATGAATCTTCAAATCTAATAATCGGTATGCCGTTGATTGGTTTATTTGTTGATCTGTTGATGTGTTTATTGCAGTTTGATTGACTTTGGAATTTGAATTTTGAAGCTTGGTATTTACATACTGGTTCATGTATCCTGTTTCCTGATTCCCTCTCACTACTCACTACTAACTACTCACTACTAAGTTGATTTGGTTAATCGGTTAATCGAAAAATCTTCAAATCGATCATACTTTCACCTTCTCTTCTCTATTCTCTATTCTCCAGCTTTCAACCTCATCATAGATTATCCAACTGATTATCCGTTCCATCATCGCTAATGGTCCAAAAGAAACCGATAAAGAAGAACTGATCGGCTGCGGGACGTAGCGCTCTCCGGTCAAAAACTCCATTGGCATTAGGAGCACTGGCATATTGATAACCATTGATGTTATTGAAGCCAAACACATTGTTCACCGAGAAGTACAGGATCTTCTGTTGAGATATGAGATAGGCCCAATTGAAGCTCACACTATTGAAGTCCTTGGTCTGCTCCTGCAAGAATCCCTCTACGTTCGGATTGGTATAGCTTCGGCCGCTTCCGTACTGATAGCTAAGGCCCAACTGACTCTTCCAGTCCGGAACCCACTTTTTAATGACCACAGATGCGTTGTGCGTATTCGCAAAAGAAGGGGTCGCCGCAACCGGAAAGTTCTGGTATTGACGCTCCGTATCCAGGTACGAATAGCTCACCCAGTAGTCCAGGTTCTTAATTGACTTATTGTCCCTCCAGAAAATATCAATGCCCTGCGCGAAACCATCTCCTCCATTACTGAAAGTAGATTCCGGTGTTGTGAATTCAGTATCATAAACTACGAGGTTATTGTACTCCTTTCGATACAGCTCAGCTCTAAAAATGCGGTTGTTGCCCGTATACTGATAGTTAAGAATGTAATGCTGTGTTTTCTGCGCTTGAAGACTGTTGGTGAATTTCAGAATGTCACTTGACGGCTGCTGATAGAAATCTCCATAGGCCAGTGATAACTGACTGTCCTTACCTGTTTTATAAGCCACCGATGCCCGGGGGGAAATAGTAGTTTGGGCAAAGATGTTACTGTATTCACCGCGCAATCCCAGTTTCATGGCAAACTTACGGGAGAAGATAATATCGGCTTCGGTAAAGGCTGCGCTAATGTTATTGTTAAATCCGTAGCGTCCCGTAAAGAACTCATTGCTGAAATCTTCGTCGAAATCGGTAAAGAATTGCTCAACTCCGAAATTCAATTTGAAACGGCTTGTGAATCGCTTTCGAAGCTTGAATTTCAAATGGGCCGAATTTTCCGAATCGTCTACATCACTGTCAATAATAGTGACATCGGTATTAGCAAAGGTGTAGCTTCCTCCTCCCAAAAGAGTCCAGCCATCTCCAAATTTTGTAGTGTAGCTGGCATTGGTATAGAAGTTACTGTTCTTCAGTTTAAAGAACAGACCTTCGGGCAGATCTATATCCTCCTGGGTGAGCTGGAAATTGGTGGCATCAAAGGCAGCATAAATCTTCACCAACCCATCACCGATCTTATGACGGAAGACCGATTCACCAGCAAAGCCTTCAAACGGCTTGCCCCAGTCATTCCGGTCCGGGATCGCTTCGATGTAGGGCGCCAGGTTAATATAAGACGCGTTGAAACTAAGTGAGCTGTTCTCCCATTTCTGTGTATTCCCAAGAGAAGCCCCAACACTCATTGCAGCGATATCGGTCTTCTCCTGCACAGGTTCGTCAATCGTATTCAGCAATAGCACCGACGAGAGCGCCTGACCGTATTCCGCCGAATATCCACCCGTGGAAAAGGTAATTCCATCGAACAGGAAGGGGCTATATCTCCCGCGCGTTGGAATATTATTCGTAGTAGGTGTATAAGGAGTGAACACCCGTATCCCATCAATAAATATCTGCGTTTCCCCCGCATCACCCCCACGCACGAAGAGTCGGCCGTCTTCCGAAACCGTAGTGGTCCCGGGGAGCGTTTGCAGTGCTCCTACGAAGTCACCCAATGCACTTGCCGTAGTAACCACATCAAGTGGCTTTAACACGGAAACCTTGCTATTGTCGCTGGCTTCGAAGGTTCCGGCCGAGATTACAACGGTATCCAGTGAATTTACATCCTCCCTAAGGACAATGGACAGCCCGTTCATCTGAGAAACATCGGCCGCCATCATAAAACTTTCAAAAGAAACAAAGGAAACGACCAGGGTTTGCACGCCGGTCTCGGTAGTTTCAAAACTGAATTTTCCGTTCTCGTCCGTGGAAGCACCGTCATACGAACCATCTATGTAGACATTAGCTCCCAAAATGGGGGTTCCGTTGCTTTGAGTGACCGTACCTGAAACAGTTGCCTGGCCGATTCCATGTAATGAAAAGGCCAGCGCTATGAGAAGTGTGATGATGATCTTTAGTGTGTTCATTTTTTGATTGATTTCTAACTTCGGATCAAAACTCGGTACATTTAAAGGTGCGTGGAAAAAATACTTACCGAACTGTCAAATTGATCTACCCAACCGTAATCAGCATCATAGAAACTATCAAAATTGAGTATCTTTAAAGAAAATAACCATCATGAAAAAGCTGTACTCATTTCTTATCGCACTTACCCTGGGAGCAACACTTACTGCCCAGGACACCTTCTCGATTATTGCCGTAGATCCCGCCACAGGTGAAGTAGGATCAGCCGGAGCTACCTGTGTCGATGGTATAGGCCAATTTGGTGGCCTAATTGACATTATTACCGATATCATTCCCGGTAAGGGCGGCGTAAACTCTCAGGCCTGGGTGTGTATTCCAAATGTAAATCTTCAAAATGCCATAACCAGGATGCAGGCCGGTGATTCACCCTCTGAGATCATAACCTGGTTGATTAACAATGATGCCTGTAATGTTCAGAACTTTGACCCCGAATTTCGTCAATATGGAGTGGCAGACCTTGACGGGCAGGGAAATCCACGCACCGCCGGATGGACCGGTAGCATGGCCGACGATTTTAAAGATGACATTCAGGGAGCTACATATAGCGTTCAGGGGAATATTCTTCTGAATGCCACTGTACTCACCAATATGGAAAATAACTTCAACAATACTACCGGAACCCTGGCCGATAAGTTGATGGCTGCTATGCAGGGAGCAAACTTTGCAGGGGCAGATGCCCGATGTCTGGCTCGTGGTACGTCCTCGACTTCGGCGTATCTGGTTGTATATCGTAGTGATGATGATCCCGGCGATCCCTATCTGGAATTAAATATTGAAGAAATGCCGTTCGGCGAAGAGCCTATAGATTCCCTTCAAATCCTATATGACAATTTCCTTACTGTTGCTGATGTTCCGCTGTCCAGTAAGTTGCGATTGTTCCCCAATCCGGTTTCCGATGAATTGATCTTATCCTATGATGCCGGCGTGGAACTCCAACGACTCTCGGTCTTCGACATGCAGGGTAAGAAGATCCTGGAGCGCACCGAATTTGTAACACAAGGACTTCAGGAACGTTTGAATGTATCGAACCTACCGAGTGGTGTCTATTTCCTGCAAGTAGACAGTCCCCAGGGCAAGGCTTCTCTTAAATTTATAAAACAATAAGCATACATAGATGACCGATAAAGAAAAAGTAGACGCATATATTGAGAAACATAGTCAGTGGGGTGAGGAGCTTAGCACCTTGCGATCCGTATTTCAGAAAACCGAACTGACCGAAGAGGTAAAATGGGGCGCGCCCTCCTATTCCATGAATGGCAAGTTGGTCGCGGGCATCGGCGCCTTCAAGAATCATTACGGTATTTGGTTCCATCACGGTGTATTTCTGAAAGACCCGCATAAAAAACTACTGAACGCACAGGAAGGCAAGACCCGCGGTATGCGGCAGTGGCGTTTTGAAAAGGGAGATGTGATCGATACCGATATAGTACATAGCTATATTCAGGAGTCGATTGAAAACTCATTGGCCGGCAAGGAGATCAAGCCCGAACGGAAGAAAACCGTTGCCATTCCTTCGGAATTACAAGGGGCCATGGATGCTAATAAGGATCTGGCGACTGCCTATGCAGCTCTAACACCGGGTAAACAACGCGAATATGCCGAGCATATCGGGGAGGCCAAGCGGGAAGCGACCCGGCAGAGCAGATTGGAAAAGTGCGTACCCATGATACTGGAAGGGAAAGGGCTGTATGATAAGTATAAGAATTGCTGAGTTTTAAGTGTTGAGTTTTGAGTGCTAAATGTTAAGTGTTGGGTGTTAAATTTTGAGTTTTGAATAACTCAATAACCCAATAACTAAATAACCCATTAACTTAACAACTCAAAAGTCAACAACTTTCCCTCTGTCAAATGTAAGATGTTCATTCCAGCTCACATAGCCAAGCTGATTGGTGACGAGTTTTGTATTTCCTATTTTAAAATCATTCAGGTTTCGGTGGCTGTGTCCGTAGATCCAAAGGTCAATGTCACTGTTTTGTATAAAATTTGTTTTCTCCACGCAAAAAGCGTCATTTAACAGGCTTCCTCTGAATTCTTTGACATTGCATTCATTACTCGGCAGGTGATGCGTCATAACGACCTTCTTACCAGGGGATTTTACCGCATTGGAAATAAAATTGAACGCTGCCTCGTGTATTTCGTTGAAGTGATTTACCGTGAACCGCTCGCCTTTGTATTTGATCTTCCGGAAGTCTACCATGCCGCGCATTATCTCCAAAATGTGATGTTCGATCCGGGACCACATGGTAGAAAAAATGAACTGTACGTCTTCAATTTCAACAACCTTATTGTTCACCATGAACACATTCTCCATAAGCTCTTCATGTGTGGGCTCCAGGGCTGTGGAAATATCGTACCCTCCATAATACTCGTGATTTCCGGGGATAAGGTAAACCTGCTTAAAATCTCTTGAGACCCGTTTGATGAAATCCATCTTGCGATAGGTACGCTCCAGATAATAGGTATCACCGGCAATAAGGAGGATATCTGTTTTTGGAATAAGCGGATTCTCCTTTAACCAGGCACGGTTATCGGCAAATTCGAGGTGTAGGTCTGAGCAGATTTGGATTTTCATTGTTTGATTCGCTTATGGTTGTAAAAATGATAAGCGCAAATGGCCATATTGGCTAATGCGCTTCTGTCACAGTTTTCCCAGGAACATTTTCTTACCGCAGTACCGCGAGATTTTTCTAACCACTGGATTCTTAGCTCGAAGTCATTGTACTCTATCCAGTTTTCGACTGACTCAATTCTGGTGAAAAATTGTTCTTGATACTTGTCCCATTCATCAAGTCTCCAAAAAGAGCTATCCAATTTACTGCGATACAAACTAAACCAATCCTTTTTCTCTATAAGC
>CAZTLE010000209.1:0-6896 GCA_964614415.1 uncultured Aureitalea sp.
GTGACCGCAGCGAACGCCTCTACTATTAATGACGGCGCCGGAGCGGTTGTACTTATGAGCGAGGAAAAAGCCCGGGAAATGGGTCTTACTCCACTTGCCACAATAAAAAGCTATGCAGACGCTGCCCAGGAGCCAAAATGGTTTACTACGGCACCTGCCAAAGCACTGCCAAAAGCCATAGCCAAAGCCGGAATTACCCTGGACGATGTTGATTATTTCGAGTTTAACGAGGCCTTTTCGGTAGTGGGACTGGCCAATATGAAGATCCTTGGTTTGAATGACTCCAATGTAAACGTAAACGGAGGAGCCGTTTCCCTGGGTCACCCCCTGGGATGTAGCGGTGTTCGAATCCTTATCACGCTACTTAGTGTCTTACAACAGAACGATGCCAAAATTGGAGCAGCAGCCATTTGTAACGGTGGCGGTGGAGCTTCGGCCATGGTAATCGAACGTAACTAATCTTCCAGGTTCAGTTTGGACTCCATGAAATACGCAGTTGGCAATGTGAGCATTGCGCCGGTTCGGTTGGAAGCAGCCGACACTTCCGAAATGGTCACGCAATTGCTGTATGGAGAACTATGTAAAGTAGTTGAATTCAGAAAAAAGTGGAGCAAGATTCGACTCACCTTCGATGGTTATGAAGGTTGGATTGATAACAAGCAATTGCACGCACTCACCAAGGAAGACTACCAACAATATAAATCGCAACCCTACAAACTAAGTTCAGACCTCGTTGATTTTGTAACAACGGAAGACGATCAGTTGATTTCCGTGTGTCTGGGAAGCTCTCTGCATACTCAGCCTCTGCTCAATCACACTTTCGAAGGGAAGACAGTATCGTCCAAATTACCCAAGCCCCAGCTTATTGAAATAGCCATGTTGTACCTCAATGCCCCTTATTTATGGGGAGGTCGCACTCCTTTTGGGATCGATTGCAGCGGTTTTACTCAAATGGTGTACAAGTTGGGAGGGTATAAGTTGCTACGCGATGCGAGTCAGCAGGCTACGCAAGGAGAGGCATTGAGCTTTATTGAAGAGAGCGAACCCGGAGATTTGGCATTCTTTGATAATTCGGAAGGTGCTATTACCCATGTGGGAATCATCATGAGTGATCACTACATCATTCACGCCCATGGAAAAGTACGGATCGACCGTCTGGATCACACAGGCATTTTTAATGCCGAAGCCAGAACGCATACCCACAAGCTTAGGGTAATCAAACGGATTATTTAATCTTTTTAGGCCTTCCATAAAAAAAGCCTCTCACATGGAGAGGCCTGTTTATTTTTAGTAAGAGGTGATTTACTTACCACCTTCCATTTCAGCCAATTTAGCCTTCATCATCTTGAACTTGTCGTCGTCACCTAACTGACTGTAGATGTTCATTAACGTTCTTACCAGCTCTGTGTTGTCTTTCTTCAGTTCAACAGCAGATTCCAGGTAAGGTACGGCCTCCTCATAAAGACTCTTACGCTTTTCTTTAAGCTCATCATAACGTCTGTTATCGGCAGCAGAAGTACCTAAATTATTCATCTCCTCAACAATAGGACCTTCAGCAGAAAGAATAAGCGCCGCCATGTTCACCTTAGCGTTAGCGAAGGAAGGATCGAGCTCCAAAGCTTTCATGTAATATTCTTTGGCTTTTTCAGTATCGCCGTTTTGAGCACTACCTACACCGAGGTTGTAATATAATTCAGGATTGTTAGGATCGGTAGCAATCACTTCCTGCATCAACTCCCCGTAGCGCTCCATGTCTCCTGTTTTGTATGCCATATCGGCTTCAGCCCGGATAAGCGCAGGATCGTTCGGATTCTTGGCACGTGCTTCTTTTATTTTTGCAAGGGCCTCTTCATTTTTTCCCTGGGCTACTAAGATCAATGCATAGTTTGTTAGGATCTCTCCTTGTAATGAAGGAGACATGCGCTCGTTCGGGTTGTTGTACTGACCGGAAAGCATACTGGTGTTTCTTTCGGTTACGGTAGGGAAAGAAACAATTTCACCGGTTTCTACATCCTCAACCGTAAACTCCTTGCGGATGCCAGTAAATCCAAGATCCAGCAGTTCCTGATAGTACGTACCTGCCGTTGCGTAATCTTGTGCATTGATTGCATTACCTGCTGCATAATAGAGCGTCAGTGTATCGGTTGGAATAAAGCGATACGAAGCATTGAGTTTTTCAGCAGCCTTAGCAAAATTTCGTGAGTTTTGATCGGCCACGGCGCTATTCACCAACGCAGTACGCAGGTTGTCCAAACCGAGTTGCGCGCGTTCGTTAAACTTATCGGAGTTAAGACCCTTGGCTTTTACAAAAGCCTCTCCGGCTGTTTTCATTTTGCCCAGTTCATCCTGACCTGCATCAGCCAGGTATGCTTCTCCTTTAACTACATAAAAGTTGGCTTGTACATTACTATCAGCACCTGAAATAAGTCCTTCCGCCTGACCTATCAGGGCAATTGCTTCGGAAATATCTCCGGATTTAATAGCCTTCTCCGCCTTCTTTATCTCCTTCTTCTGGCCAAAAGCAATCGCTGAAAGCATCATTACTCCAACTAGTACAATTTGTTTTCTCATCGTTGTGGTTTTAATTTTTATTCGTTGTTTTCACTTTGCGTCGTATCATTATCAAGCGCTGTGCCATTCTCGGTAGCTCCCTCTTCCGTGTGCTCCTCATCACCGTTTACATCGTCTTCATCGTGCATAACTTTGGCAACGGCGGCAATGGCATCGTCATTCTTTAGATTGATAAGTCGAACCCCTTGAGTGGCACGACCCATAACGCGCAAATCTTCAACTGCCATCCGAATGGCGATACCGGAGCGATTGATGATCATAAGATCATGGTTGTCCGTCACATTCTTGATGGCCACTAAGTTACCGGTTTTTTCGGTAACATTAATAGTTTTAACTCCTTTCCCTCCCCGGTTGGTAATGCGGTAGTCATCCAACTGAGAACGTTTTCCATAACCGCCTTCGGAAACTACCAATACATCCGATTCGGAATCATTGATCGCGATCATACCGATAACCTCGTCATTGGGACCTCCCAGGGTAATGCCGCGAACTCCGGATGCATTACGTCCCATTGGACGTGTTTTCTCTTCTTCAAAGCGAATGGCTTTCCCGGACTTAACCGCCAGCATTACCTGACTGTCACCGGTGGTAAGCTTGGCCTCAAGTAATTCATCACCTTCACGGATCGTGATGGCATTAATACCATTGGTGCGGGGACGAGAATACTGCTCGAGCGGTGTCTTCTTAACCTGGCCTTTCTTGGTGGCCATGATCACATAGTGACTGTTGATGTACTCCTCATCTTTAAGATCCTGAGTACAGATAAACGCTTTTACTTTATCGTCCGGCTCAATATTGATAAGGTTCTGAATGGCTCTTCCCTTGGATTGACGACTTCCTTCGGGAATTTCGAATACCCGCATCCAGAAACAACGGCCCTTTTGAGTGAAGAACAGCATGTACTGGTGATTCGTACCTACAAAGAGGTGTTCCAGGAAGTCTTCATTCCGGGTAGCTGAGGCTTTTTGCCCTACCCCTCCTCTGTTCTGCTTTTTGTATTCCGTGAGTGAAGTACGCTTGATATACCCGGCATGCGAGATGGTAATCACTACCTTTTCGTCTGCGATAAGATCCGTGATACTTACATCTCCGCCTGAGTATTCTATTTCTGAACGACGCTCATCTCCAAACTTATCTTTTACTTCGAGCAACTCCTGTTTGATGATATCCATTCTGCGTTCTACACGGGCCAGGATGTCCTTGTAGTCCTCTATGGTCTTCATCAGTTCTTCGTATTCGGTTCTCAGCTTGTCCTGCTCCAGTCCGGTAAGCTGGCGTAGGCGCATTTCCACAATAGCTCTGGCCTGAATCTCTGTCAGCTCAAAGGTTTCCATCAGTTTTGCACGTGCCTCGTCGGCGTTGGCAGAACCACGAATGAGTTTAATTACCTCGTCGATATTGTCCGAAGCAATGATAAGTCCTTCCAGGATGTGGGCTCTTTCTTCTGCTTTGCGAAGCAAGTACTCGGTACGCCGTGTAACCACCTCGTGTCTGTGGTCAACGAAATGAAGAATAAGCTGCTTCAGGTTGAGAAGCTGTGGACGTCCGTTGACAAGCGCAATGTTGTTCACGCTGAAGCTGGATTGCAGGGCCGTATACTTGTACAACATGTTGAGTACGATGTTTGGAATCGCATCCCTTTTCAGTACATAAACAATCCGCATTCCTTTGCGATCGGACTCATCCCTGATGTTCGAGATTCCTTCGATCTTCTTGTCGTTCACCAGATCGGCCGTTTTCTTGATCATATCGGCCTTATTGACCTGATATGGTATTTCGGTCACGATAATGCTTTCGCGTCCGTCTACTTCCTCGAAATGCGCTTTTCCGCGCATGACAATTCGTCCGCGTCCCGTGTGGAATGCATCGCGCACTCCTTCATATCCGTAAATAATACCGCCTGTTGGGAAATCGGGCGCTTTGATATGCGTCATGAGTTCGTCGATCTCAATGTCGTTATTCTCAATATAAGCCACGGTCCCGTCGATCACTTCGGACAGGTTGTGCGGAGGCATATTGGTCGCCATACCCACGGCAATACCCGAGGCACCATTTATGAGTAGCCCGGGAACCCGGGTGGGAAGCACGGTAGGCTCCTGTAGTGTATCATCAAAATTAAGCTGATGGTCTACAGTCTCTTTGTCGATATCCGAAAGCATTTCTTCGGAAATCTTCTGCATCCTGGCTTCGGTATATCGCATAGCTGCCGGACTGTCACCATCGATGGATCCAAAATTCCCCTGTCCGTCTACGAGCATATAGCGCAAACTCCACTCCTGCGCCATCCGAACCATAGCGTCGTAAACGGAGGTGTCACCGTGCGGGTGATACTTACCGAGTACCTCTCCGACAATACGAGCCGACTTCTTGTGTGCGCTGTTTGCCCGAACCCCCAGTTCGTGCATTCCGTACAATACCCGGCGATGCACAGGCTTCATGCCGTCGCGGACGTCTGGCAGGGCACGTGACACGATGACCGACATCGAATAATCGATGTAGGCGGACTTCATTTCATCTTCAATATTTATAGGGATCAGTTTTTCTCCTTCAGCCATAAAAATTTGCTTTATTTTTTAGGTAATAATCTAAGAAGGCAAGATACACTATTTTGCAGGTTTAACAGGGGTTTTGGCGCCCTATTATTCACGATTTTATTAACAAAAATGAACGGCAAAAGCGTTGATAACTATGCGTATTTGGCCTTTGATTTTAGTAAGTTTTTTTGTCCTTTTACTACTATTCCAAATAACCGGGTACGGTTTTTGCCATATTATTGGTAATTTTATAGTTTTAGACGGATATAAGGATATTGATGTATGGATGATAATTTTTCTCCAAGAGTAAAGGACGTAATCGCCTATAGCAAGGAAGAGGCGTTGAGGCTCGGCCATGATTTCATCGGGACCGAGCATTTGATGTTGGGCTTGCTGAGAGACGGTAACGGAAAGGCCGTTACGATCCTGAATGCACTGGATGTGGACCTTAATCACTTGCGCCGAAAGGTTGAGATATTGAGCCCCGCTAACCCCAATGCCGATTCGAACCCTAACGATAAGAAGAACCTACACTTAACGAGACAGGCCGAACGCGCGTTAAAAACGACGTTCCTGGAAGCCAAATTATTTCAAAGCTCTTCCATCAACACGGCCCACTTACTGTTGTGTATTTTACGTAATGAAAACGATCCGACCACTAAGCTTCTGAACAAGATGAAAGTGGATTACGACGGCGTAAAAGATCAATTCAAACTTATGATTGCAAACGACGAAGATTATATAGACTCCCCTACTTCGGAATCGTTCCCCAGTGACGATGACACTACTTCGGAAGACGATAACAAGGAGAACCTGTTTTCGGGAGGAGCGGCGAAGTCAAACAAGAAATCAAAAACGCCGGTGCTTGACAACTTCGGAAGAGATCTGACAGCTCTTGCGGAAGAATCCAAGCTGGATCCCGTAGTTGGACGTGAGTCTGAGATACAACGGGTTTCTCAAATCCTTAGCCGCCGTAAAAAGAACAATCCATTGCTCATAGGAGAACCCGGTGTTGGTAAATCTGCCATCGCCGAAGGTCTTGCTTTGCGAATTGTTCAGCGAAAAGTTTCCCGTATTCTCTATGACAAGCGTGTTGTGACCCTGGATCTGGCCAGTTTGGTGGCTGGAACCAAGTATCGTGGTCAGTTTGAGGAACGCATGAAAGCGGTCATGAACGAACTGGAGAAGAACGATGACATCATCCTGTTTATTGACGAGATCCATACGATCGTCGGTGCCGGTGGTGCCACGGGATCGTTAGACGCGTCCAATATGTTTAAACCCGCCCTGGCTCGCGGTGAGATCCAATGTATTGGTGCCACTACCCTCGATGAGTATCGTCAGTACATTGAAAAGGACGGCGCTCTCGAACGTCGTTTCCAAAAGGTACTGGTAGAGCCTACGACTGTGGAGGAAACCATAGAGATCCTTCGAAACATAAAGGACAAGTACGAAACACATCACAATGTTCAGTATACAGATGATGCCCTCGAGGCCTGTGTAAAACTGACAAACAGATATATGACCGAGCGATTCCTTCCGGACAAGGCCATTGACGCCCTTGACGAGGCGGGTTCGCGGGTACATATCACGAATATTCATGTTCCCGATCAGATTCTTGAGATCGAGTCGCGACTTGAAGAAGTGCGTGAGTTGAAGAATTCCGTAGTTAAGAAGCAGAAGTATGAAGAGGCTGCGAAACTTCGGGATGACGAGAAAACCCTTGAGAAGGAACTTACCTCTGCTCAGGAAGCCTGGGAGAAGGAATCCAAACTTCACAAGGAAACCGTG
>CAZTLE010000210.1:0-6882 GCA_964614415.1 uncultured Aureitalea sp.
TGCCTATGTACGTAGCCGGATTTGTTCCGGCTTTAATGTGGAAGCAATTCAATCCTGACGGAACATTGGTTTATCCGAACTTCATGGAGACAGTATTGGAGATCATCCCTATGTACTGGATGCGTGCTATCGGTGGTAGCCTGTTTATCATTGGAATGTTCATCATGATATACAATGTGGTACAAACGGTACGTCACGGCCGCAAGGTAGAGGACGAACTGGCTGAAGCTGCTCCGCTGCAAAGAGTTACAAAAAAGCGTACCAGCAAAGAAAAGTATCACACCTGGTTGGAGCGTCGACCTGTGAAGTTCACACTATACGCTACCATCGCTATACTTATTGGTGGAGCTGTTCAAATCATTCCGTCACTCATTGTGGATGATTATGTTCCGGTCATCTCAACAGTCAAACCGTATACACCGCTTGAACTGGAAGGCCGTGACATCTACATAAGAGAGAGCTGTAATGCCTGTCATTCGCAGTTAATACGGCCTTTCCGAAGTGAGGTAGAGCGTTACGACTGGACACCCAATAAACAGTATTCTCTGTCCGGGGAGTACGCGTACGACCACCCCTTCCTTTGGGGTAGTAAACGTACCGGACCCGACTTGTTCCGGGTGGGAGGCAAATATCCGGACAGCTGGCACTTCAACCACTTCTATGAACCGAGTAGTGTCACCGACGGATCGATCATGCCATCCTACAAATGGCTCATAGCCAATGAGCTCGACAAGTCGAAAACCGAGAAGAAAATGCGCGCTATGATCACCCTTGGCGTCCCTTATTCCGAAGAAGACGTCGCCCGGGCTCAGGAGTGGATGAACGAACAGGCTGCTCAGATCGAGACCAACCTGTTGACCGATGATGATATCAGGAGGACCTATGAGGAGGATAAACAAGGTGCCGGAGAAGGGTTCGTGGAATTGAAGGACAGAGAGGTTGTTGCCATAATTGCATACCTGCAGCGCCTTGGTACTGATATCAAAATAAAGGATCAATCTGAAGTTACAGAAACCCAAAATGACTAACCATGCTGAAATTCGTTAAAGGAAATCTGGAAAATATTGACGGGGTACAAATTTATCCCATCATTTCGCTACTCATCTTCTTTTTCTTCTTTGTCGCCCTGTTCTGGTGGGTATTCACCGCAAAGAAGGATTATATAAGAACGCTTAGCAATATGCCATTAGATTCAAACTCTAAAGAAGACACATTATGAAAACGCTCGCATCCTATATAAGAGTTATACTCTTCGTAGTTATCGCCTGGCTTTTGATGGAATATACCATCGAATCGGGAGAACAATCGGCTTTAGTTAAATACCCTGTGATCTGGGCGGTGCTGGCATTATTGCTTCTATTCTCAGTCGCTATTGAAATAACCGTTGCCGCCGTTCGGAGCATCCTGTTTCGCGGGATGAATCCGGAAGCACAACAAAGGTACCTCGATGAAGAGGCCGCGCAAAAAGAGCAACGGTTTGCCGGTATAAAACGGATCTACAAGAAGCTTCTGGGTAGTCGTCCCATTGAAGAGGAACATGAGATCATTTTGGACCACAATTACGACGGTATCAAAGAACTCGACAACCGTTTACCGCCATGGTGGCTGTACGGATTCTATATCACCATCATATTCGGTGCTATTTACATGGCTCGTTATCACATTTTCGGTGGAACACAGCAAGCTGCCGAGTACGAGCAGGAGGTCGCAGAGGCTCAAATTGAGATAGAGGAATACTTACGTACGGCCAAGGACCGTGTAGATGCTTCAACGGTAGTTGTACTTACCGAGGAGAGCGACCTCAATGCCGGAAAGGCCATTTTTACACAACGATGTGTGGTATGTCATAAAGCCGATGGCGGCGGAGGGATCGGTCCCAACCTTACCGATGAGTATTGGATTCTGGGAGGTGGTATCAGCAATATATTTAATACCATTTCTGAAGGAGGACGTGCCGGTAAGGGAATGGTACCCTGGAAAACCGAGTTAAAGCCCAGCGAAATGGCTCAGGTAGCCAGTTACATACTTACATTCCAGGGAACAACACCTGCTGAACCCAAAGCACCGGAAGGTGAGATCTGGATCGATCCGGAGGCTGAAACAATAACGCCCGAAGAAGAAGTTCAGGAAGCTACCGTGGATTCAACTACAGTGAATGTTGAAGAGACGGAACAGTAGGTGCAGTTAAATTGCAGTGATGGAACAGGAGGAGAAATTCAGAGATAGTATTTCCACGGTAAGTTCGGAAGGGAAAAGGTCCTGGATCTATCCGAAGAAACCTTCAGGCAAATATTACAAGTACAGGAAGATCGTAAGTTACTTCCTGCTGGCCTTCCTGTTCTCTGCCCCATTTATAAAAGTCAACGGGAATCAGTTCCTCATGTTCAACGTGTTGGAACGACGGTTCTCAATTTTCGGATTTCCTTTCTGGCCTCAGGACTTCCACATTTTTGTGATCATGATGATCATAGGGGTCATCTTTGTGGTCTTCTTTACGGTGGCCTTCGGACGGCTGTTCTGCGGATGGATCTGTCCGCAAACCATTTTCATGGAAATGGTTTTCCGCCGTATTGAATATTGGATTGAGGGTGACAGAGGTAAGCAAATCAGACTGGCAAAGCAGCCCTGGAATGCCGAAAAGATTCGGAAGAAAGGTCTCAAATGGGTCATCTTCTTCATCATTTCATTTCTGATTGCCAATATATTCCTGGCCTATCTGATTGGAAGTGATAAACTCATCAAGTATGTCACGGAAGGTCCTTTGCTCCACCTGAACACATTTATCTCTCTGACCATTTTCACGGGAGTGTTCTACTTCGTTTTTGCGTGGTTCCGGGAGCAGGTGTGTGTGATTGCGTGTCCTTATGGGAGACTGCAAGGAGTCCTGCTGGACAATAAATCCATTGTGGTGGCTTATGATCACAAGCGGGGTGAAAAAGAAGCAGGACGGGCTAAATTCAAGAAAAATGAGGATAGAGTGGCCAGTGGTAAAGGAGATTGCATCGATTGCTTTCAGTGTGTGCATGTATGTCCAACTGGGATTGATATTAGAAACGGAACCCAACTGGAATGTGTGAATTGCACCGCCTGTATTGACGCCTGTGATGACATGATGGAAGCGGTGAAATTACCCAAAGGACTTATCCGGTATGCGAGTGTGGATAACATTGAGAAGAAAGCAAAGTTTACGTTCAACGCGCGCCTCAAAGGATACACCGCGGTGCTGGTCATATTGCTGGGCGTGCTTTCGGGTATGTTGTTCCTGCGGAACGATGTCGAGGCACGAGTACTTCGACTTCCCGGTCAGCTATACGAGCGAAAGGATAACAACATGATAAGTAATGTCTTTACCTATAAACTGGTTAACAAGACATCAGAAGATATTGACAACATACGAATGGAACTCCTGTCCCATGAAGGTACCATTACCATAGTGACAGGTGATAATTTCGACATTCCCAATCAGGGACTGACAGAAGGGACCCTTTTTGTGGAGATCAGCAACGGCCTGCTTGAGGACGACAAACAAAAAATAAAGATCGGAGTGTACAGTAATGACGAACTCATAGAGACCACGACAACTACATTCCTGGGACCAAGAAGTTTTAACTAAATGCGTTAAAACCGAGGCACCGTCAAAGAAATAACTAATAGCCACACGGCTTTAAAGGACTACGACATGAAAATAAACTGGGGAACGGGAATCGTTTTAGGGATCATAGGATTCATCGCTTTTATCATGTTCCTGGTCATATCGATGATGACAGATGATAAATTCGATCACGAACTTGTAGTGGAAGAATACTATAAGAAAGAACTGGTCTATCAGCAAGAGATCGATGCGCAACAAAATGCACAAAAATTCTCGGCAGATATTCGTGGACAACGTACCCCGGACGGATGGCTTCTCTCATTTCCTTCAGAGATGGAGAATGACGACCTGGAAGGCACTGTGTTCCTATACCGGCCGTCTAACAAGGTTTTGGATTTTAACCTTCCCCTGGTTATATCCAACTCTCAATTGCTCATACCAGACAATCGCCTTGTAGACGGCCGCTGGGACATCACCATCGACTGGAAAGTAAAAGATAAGCGCTTCGTACATAAAAAATCTATCGTGTATTAATGCTCACATCGGCTGTCATATTAGGATTGTTAGGAAGCTTCCACTGTATTGGTATGTGTGGCCCTATCGCCTTTTTACTGCCTGTTGACCGAAGCAATAATTTCCGAAAGAACATTCAAATTGGTGCCTATCACTTTGGAAGGCTTACAGCCTATGCCTTTATAGGACTGATCTTCGGTTGGCTGGGTCGCAGTTTCTATCTCTTCGGAATGCAGCAGCAGCTTTCCATCGCCACAGGGATTATCATGATCGTCCTGGTCCTGGCACCTTCAAAATGGTTACAACGGTTCCGAATTACACAGCCGGTATTCAAGGGGATTTCAAAAATTAAAAGCAGTTTGGGTGGAGCCCTAAAGAAAAAGACAACCGACGCCTTCCTTACTATTGGTTTCTTAAATGGCTTTCTTCCTTGCGGTCTGGTGTATATGGCCGTATTCGGTGCCCTGGCTATGGCACAACCGGCAAAAGGAGCTCTGTATATGGTCATCTTCGGTCTGGGCACTGTACCCATGATGACCCTGGCTGTATATCTGGGTAATTTTATCAACGGTAGAATGCGACAGCGAATTCGTAAAGTTATCCCGCTTGTCGTTGTTCTGCTGGGCACATTATTCATTCTTCGCGGAATGGGGCTTGGCATTCCCTACGTATCTCCCAAACCTATGACACCAACGGCCGAGGCATCCATGGAATGTCACACCCCTTCGAATGCAAAGGAGGTGACAAATTACATCCCCACCGATCCTCAATAAACTATACTCAGAGGCTGTAACCTGCTCTTTTAGCGTATTATTAACTAACTTACTTTCGGCTTTCGGGAATAATACACCATGAAATCACTACGTACCGACCGAACACGTTGGCTGGAGATTCTGGCCGTTCTTGCAACCGCACTGGGGAAGTTTTTGTTCATGGACTACCTGAACTGGAGATTTCCCTTTGTCATTGCGGCCATTGTACTTTGGAGCACCTATATCATCTATCAATACCGAAAGCAACGGGATGTACTTTCTCATTGGGGATTTACCCGAAATAACTTTGGAAAGGTAGTTCGCATGCTGCTGCCCTTTGGTCTTGTAGCCGTGGTATCCTTTGTCTTTATTGGCATCTACCAGGGAACCATAAACATTACGTGGCACGTAATTCCCATACTACTCACCTATCCTATTTGGGGAACCATTCAGCAGTTTTTGCTTATAGCACTGGTGGGTGGTAATCTTCAGGATCTGGAGAAAAACCGCATGAACCTCCACCTGATTGTGATTAGTGCAGCCGTGATTTTCGCCCTGGTTCATTATCCGTATTACTGGCTTATGGGTGGGACTTTCCTCCTGGCCATCTTATACGGATATATCTACATGAGGGCAAGAAATCTCTACGTATTAGGACTATTTCACGGAATTCTCGCCGCTTTGTTCTACTATACGGTGCTCGATCAGGATCCGTTCCTGAACACCTTTGGAACACTTTTGAATTTGACATAAAAAAGCCATCCGCCGTTAACCTGCTTGTAGACTTAGGTCATTGGCGGATGGCCGTTCAACACTTCACCTGTTAATCAGGCAATCTAATACATATTTCGAAGGGCAGTAATATCATTGCCATTAAACTCTCCGTCTTCATTAGAGCTGAAACAAGCCAGCATTACAGAAGTGGGATCATACCCTGTAGGTGTTCCGGCGACATGAATGGCACCAACTCCTGCAGATCCTTCGTTGACATTCTGGCCACAGCTTTGACGGCTAAACCAGTCTGTATGACGGAATCCAACGGAGTGTCCTATTTCATGTGTGATTACATGCTCGTTCACGTTGGTACTAAATCCGGACAACCCGAAGATCTGAACGAACTGATACGGCAATCCTCCGCTTGGGAATCCCGCGCTCCCGCCAGATCCCGATTGGTTAGGATTGCGATATACCACCATGTCTTTGCTCTGCCAGTTGGTTCCAAATGACAGGGTAAAACTAATGGATACACCACTTAAACGATTGTAGTTATTCACAGCCCACTGAAGTGCTGTTCTTTCTTTATTGGACAGACCGAAACCTCCACCTCCGGTATACCCGATGATCGTAATATTACGACCCTGACTCACCAGATTATTGGTACGGTACTGACGTGAATTCACGTCTACATTTTCCAGAGCCAATAGTTGCTCTTCGGTCATTACAATGTCGTCCTCTATAAAAATTCGCTCTTCAGAAGTACCATCTGGAAAGTAAAAAGTGCGGTACTCAACGAAGTTGGAGTTAAGTTCAAGTGAGTTGACAATGTCAATGATCTTTTGCGGAACTTCTTTCTTTACATCCGCAACGGTAGGGTTCTCTTCCTGACTCTCGTCTTTGGAACACGAAGCCAGAACCAGACTCATGGCCAAAAGACCAAGTAGTCCAAACTTTGCTGTTTTCATAAGATACAGTTTGGGTTGATGATTAATTTAACTATGGCAGGTTAACCTACGTTCAATTTACATCAAAATTTTGAATTTATCGCAATTTTAGAGCCAAAAACGTGAAGATTATTCAATAATTATTGGATTTTACGGTAAAACCGTAAATAATTATCAAGAACGTTTTTACACGATCTCTGCGCTTAACCCGGCTTCGAGCAAGATCGTACAGCGTGGTTTCAGGTCATCATATGCGCCTGTTTTCACTGTGCACTTTCCTTTGTAGTGGACAATTAGTGAGCATTGTTCTGCCTGTTCCGGAGTATGATCACAGGCATAGATAAGCGTATTTATAACGTGGTCG
>CAZTLE010000211.1:0-6755 GCA_964614415.1 uncultured Aureitalea sp.
CTATCAAAAATATTTTATCGGGCTGTTTGGCAAAGTAAAAAATGGTTGTATATTTGCACCCGACTTTTACGAAGGTCTGTAGAAACAAATTTTTTTCAGAAGATTTAATTCAGATAGAAATGAAAAGAACATTTCAGCCATCAAAAAGGAAAAGGAGAAATAAGCACGGTTTCAGAGAGCGAATGGCTACTGTAAACGGAAGAAAAGTATTGGCTGCTCGGAGAGCGAAAGGCCGAAAGAAACTATCTGTATCTTCAGAAGCTCGTCACAAGAAATAATGTTGATAACTCATAAATAAAAAGGTGTTGTTTTAATTACAACACCTTTTTTTTATACCCATACGCATCGTAAATTTAACGCACCTTAAAAAGTACCTTTCCAAATGCCAAAAAATTCAAATCTCAAGTCCGTTCTTATAATAGGTTCGGGTCCCATTATTATTGGGCAAGCCTGCGAATTTGATTACTCCGGATCCCAGTCATTACGATCTCTCAGGGAAGACGGAATTGAAACCATTCTCATTAATTCCAATCCGGCAACTATCATGACCGATCCTTCGATGGCCGATCATGTTTACCTGCTGCCACTTACAACCAAGTCGATCGTCAAAGTACTCAAGGAACATCCACAGATTGATGCGGTTCTTCCAACTATGGGAGGGCAAACCGCATTGAATCTTGCCATTGAGGCCGACGACAAGGGTATCTGGAAAGATTTTGGTGTTGAGTTGATAGGTGTAGACATCGACGCCATTAATATTACCGAAGATCGTGAACAGTTTAGGGAACTCATGACCAAAATTGGAATTCCTATGGCACCACAGCTAACTGCCAACAGTTACCTGAAAGGGAAGGAAATTGCCCAGGAGTTTGGGTTTCCATTGGTGATCCGTTCCTCGTTTACACTGGGAGGTGCGGGAGCGTCCATAGTGTATAAGGCGGAAGATTTTGATGAGCTACTGAAACGAGGGTTGGAAGTTTCCCCGATTCACGAGGTAATGATCGACAAAGCCATGATGGGGTGGAAGGAGTACGAACTCGAATTGCTGCGCGATAAGAATGACAACGTGGTGATTATCTGTACCATTGAGAATATGGACCCTATGGGGATTCATACCGGTGACAGTATCACGGTTGCACCGGCCATGACCTTAAGCGATACTACTTTCCAACGGATGCGGGATATGGCGATCAAAATGATGCGCGCCATTGGAGACTTTGCAGGAGGTTGTAACGTACAGTTCGCGGTTAGCCCGGATGAAGAAGAGGAGATCATCGCGATTGAGATCAATCCACGGGTAAGCCGTTCATCGGCCCTGGCATCCAAAGCTACTGGATATCCGATTGCCAAGGTCGCATCCAAGTTGGCCATAGGGTACTCCCTGGATGAATTGAGCAATCAAATTACCGGTTCTACTTCGGCTCTGTTTGAACCTACCCTGGATTATGTGATCGTAAAGATCCCTCGTTGGAACTTTGACAAATTTGAAGGAGCCGATCGTACCCTCGGACTTCAGATGAAGGCGGTAGGAGAGGTTATGGGAATAGGCCGTTCCTTCCAGGAAGCGTTGCACAAGGCCACACAATCCCTGGAAATAAAACGAAACGGTTTGGGAGCCGATGGAAAGAGCTATACCAATTACGAACAGATCATCGAAAAACTGCAATATGCCAGTTGGGATCGGGTTTTCGTAATATACGATGCCATTCAGTTGGGAATCCCGTTGAGCCGTATCCATGAGATCACCAAGATCGATATGTGGTACCTCAGGCAGTATGAAGAGCTGTTCATGCTGGAAAAAGAAATATCCAAATATACTATAGACACACTCCCCAGAGAGCTACTTCTTGAATCCAAACAAAAAGGATACGGAGACCGTCAAATTGCCCATATGTTGGGGTGCCTGGAGAGCCAGGTGTACAAAAAACGTGAGGAACTGGGTATTCAGCGTGTCTATAAACTGGTAGATACCTGTGCCGCCGAATTCCGCGCCCAGACCCCATACTACTACTCAACCTTCGAAAACGAGATGGAGTTGACCAACGGCGAACGGTACTCGGAAAACGATAGTGAGGTGACTGACCGCAAGAAGATCGTGGTATTGGGATCCGGTCCGAACCGTATCGGACAGGGAATCGAGTTCGACTATTGTTGTGTGCACGGAGTGTTGGCAGCTGCCGAGGCAGGTTACGAGACCATCATGATTAACTGTAACCCGGAAACGGTCTCTACCGATTTCGACGTGGCAGACAAGCTATACTTCGAACCCGTATTCTGGGAGCACATTTACGACATCATTCGACACGAAAAACCGGAGGGTGTGATCGTTCAGTTGGGAGGGCAAACCGCGCTCAAACTGGCTGAGAAACTGGATAGATACGGCATCAAGATCATGGGAACGACCTTCGAGTCTCTGGATCTGGCGGAAGATCGCGGAAGCTTCTCTACACTGTTAAAAGACAACGGAATTCCATATCCAAGATTCGGAACAGCGGAAACAACGGAGGAAGCATTGAAGTTGGCCGATGAACTGGACTTCCCGCTGCTGATTCGTCCTTCCTATGTTTTGGGCGGTCAGGGGATGAAGATCGTGATCAACAAGCGTGAGTTGGAAGAGCACGTAGTAGATCTGTTACGCAAGATTCCGAACAACAAGCTGCTATTGGATCACTATCTCGACGGAGCCATTGAAGCTGAAGCAGATGCTATCTGTGATGGCGAGAATGTGTATATCATTGGGATCATGGAACACATTGAACCTTGTGGGATACACTCGGGTGATTCGAACGCTACATTACCGCCCTTTAACCTGGGTGAGTTCGTGATGGAACAGATTAAGGATCACACCAAAAAAATTGCTTTGGCACTTAATACCGTTGGTCTCATCAATATTCAGTTTGCTATTAAGGACGATAAAGTGTACATCATAGAAGCAAACCCAAGAGCATCACGTACGGTACCCTTCATAGCAAAAGCCTATGGCGAGCCCTATGTAAACTACGCCACTAAGATCATGCTCGGAAAGAATAGGTTGTCTGATTTTAAATTTGATCCACATTTGGAAGGGTTCGCTATCAAGCAGCCTGTATTCAGTTTCAACAAATTCCCGAAGGTGAATAAACAACTTGGCCCGGAAATGAAGAGTACCGGTGAGAGCATTTTGTTTATCGATAGTCTTAAGGATGACGAGTTTTATGAGCTGTACTCGAGAAGAAAAATGTACCTCACTAAGTAGTTGAAATTCAAAACTATAAAGATAAAAGCCGGTGATTTCACCGGCTTTTTTATTACTTTTTTGTTTAAGTGTTTAGGAATTTTAAGACCTAAGTTGTTCTTAAGATGAGGGGCTTATGTTCAAGATTACACATGCAGGAGATTCAGGATTTTCAAATTGGCCTGAAGTTTGAAATGAAATCGTCACGAGGAAATGGGTGACATAGGTAGCTTCATATTATAAAAAATGATCCGTATCTTTCTTAAAAAACTGATCCTATGAGAATCTATGGTTACTTACTATTAATTGGAAGTATGACGTTGTACGGATGTACGGCAAACACCTTTGACGATTTGGAACCTGTGCAAACCAATGAGGTTGAAACGGTTACATTTCAAGACATCAAGTTTGTTTTCGACAACATCTGCCAACAATGCCATTCGAACCCACCTCAAAACGGTGCTCCGATGCCTCTGGTAACATTTGATAATGTTCGTGAGGCAGTGCAGAATCGTGGGCTATTGGATCGTATAAGCCGACCTGACGGAGCTCCCGGGCTAATGCCGTTAGGCGGTCCCAGACTGCCTCAAACAACGATAGATCTCATTATGCAATGGAATGATGACGGATTGTTGGAGAACTAATTGAACGAAAGGAGAATAACTAAAAAATAACAACAGTGAAAGCAATGTATCTATGTGTGTTGTGTTTATTTGTAACAACAGCGCTAACCGCACAAAAGTATTCCACCAAAACAGGACAAATCAGTTTTGAAGCATCCGTTCCTTCCTTTGAAGAAGTAAAGGCCAAGAATGAGAACGTAAGTGCCATATTGAATATGGACACAGGCGATTTTGCCTCTCTGGCACTTATGAATGGTTTCCGTTTTAAAGTAGCCCTAATGGAGGAGCACTTCAATGAGAACTACGTGGAATCCGCCAAGTACCCCAAAACAACTTTTAGAGGTAAAATCCAGGGATTCAATCCCTCCGAACTTTCTGAGACCGAAAAAGAATATACCGTTTCCGGTACGATTACGATGCATGGAGAATCCAAATCCATCGAAGCTCCCATTCGCATTAAGAAAGAGGGAGAGACAATCATGATTACCACCGACTTCGTACTACAACCGGGAGATTTCAATATTAAAATACCAAAGATCGTAAGCAAGAAAATAGCCGATGACGTAAACGTTTCGGCCACCTATTCATTAAGCAACTAACAACCAAACCATGTCACGACGAGGGAAAAAACTACTCATAGCCGTATTGTTACTGGCGGTAGCCGGATACTTTGGCTATAACTATCTGTATCAGGATCACAGGGATATCCAATCGGAAGAGTCTGCCCTGGAGATCAGCAGCTCGGATTTACTGGATATGTTCAAAGCCAATGATACTCCGGAAATATTGAATGGAACAATAACCGTTACCGGGACCATTACTCAGACTGAGGCCAATGCTGTTGTGCTGGATGAAAGTGTGCATTGTACGTTTGCCGAGGGTCTGGACGGGCTATCCGTGGGGTCGAGTGTGAAGATCAAGGGCCGCTGTATAGGTTACGATGACCTTTTCGAAATCGTTAAACTGGATCAGTCTTCTGTTCTTAAATAATCAACTAACTAACTATGAAAAAGATCGCATTTCTTTTACTGTTCTTGCCCGGATTATTAATGGCTCAGGATGACCTTTTGGGCGAGCTGGAAGCTGATGCCGAAGTGGATACCTCGGTGAAGGCGGCGTTTAAAGGTCTAAAGGTGGTGAATTTTGAATCCACAAAGCTTGCCAATAAGAAGGCCTTTTATCTGGTGGTCTCCCACCGCTTCGGGACCGTGAAGAACGGATTCGACGATTTCTTTGGGCTCGATAATGCCGTGACCCAGATCAAGTTCATCTATGGCGTGAACGATTGGTTGAACCTGGGCGTCGCCCGAAGCTCTTTTCAGAAGAAGTACGGTCTGCATGCCAAATACCGACTTATTCAGCAAAAACAAGACGGATCTCCCTTCACAGTTGTAGGATATAACCTTGTAACAGCCAACACTGCTTTGGATTCCGATCTGTTTACTAATCTTAGTTTTGAAGATCGCCTGGCGTATACTACTCAGATACTTATATCCCATAAGGCGAGTGAAGATCTTTCGCTGCTCCTGGCCCCTACATATTTACACGAGAATCTGGCGACACGCAGTTTTCAACCGGGGCCCAATAATTCTACGCTGGCGTTCGATGAGGAGAACGATCAGTTTATGGTAGGTGTGGGTGGCCGTTATAAATTGACAACGCGCTGGAGTATTAATGTAGACTACGGGATTCACTTGAATCGCAACAGTAACTCCAATTTCAGAAATCCGTTATCCATTGGTGTAGATCTGGAAACCGGCGGACACGTGTTTCAGATGCACTTTACCAATGCCCAGGGAATGTTTGAAGATTCCTTTATTCACGGAGAAGGGGACTGGGGTGATGGCGATTTCTTCTTCGGATTCAACTTAAGCCGGGTATTCTAGATCTAAATACGAGATTGAAGAGACACCAGTTTGTGGTACTTCTGCTGTAGAGCCAGCAGTGAATCATGCGTTCCTCGTTCTGCGATTTGACCGTCCTCAATGACCAGGATAAGATCAGCGTTCCGAATGGTGCTTAACCGGTGAGCGATGATTACCGTTGTTCGTCCTTCAATAAGTTTTGCAAGTGATTCCTGAATAAGTGCTTCGCTTTCCATATCCAGACTCGATGTGGCTTCATCCAGGATGAGTATTCTTGGATTGGATAATATCGCCCTGGCTATGGAGATACGTTGTTTTTGACCTCCCGAGAGCTTTACGCCGCGTTCTCCGATTACGGTATCAAGTCCGTCCGGGAAACGATCTGTAAACTCATTTACATTGGCAGCAATTACCGCATCTTGTAGCGAGCTCTCATCAGCCTCCGGATTGGAAAAAAGAATATTCTCCCTGATCGTTCCATCGAACAGAAAGTCATCCTGTAATACGATTCCCAATTGACTTCTGAAGCTATCCAGGTGCACCTTGCTTATATCGGTATTATCTACGTGAATGGCACCCCTGGTGGGTTCCATAAAGGTTGCAATAAGTCCGGCAATCGTACTCTTACCACCTCCTGAAGGGCCTACCAGTGCTACTGACGATCCTTGCGGAACTTCGAACGATATACCTCGCAGCACCTCCGGACCATCGCCATAGGCAAACGATACTTCGTTGAATGAAAGATCGCCTTTAATGATACCCATTTGTTGGGTTCGCTGGTCGTTGTCCAGTTCGGAGGGGATATTCATAAGTTCCTCGGTGCGATCCAAACCGGCAAACGCCTCTGTTAATAAACTACCGATGTTACTCATCTGTATGATTGGGCTAACCATAAATCCCAGGTAGAGGATAAACGAAATGAATTCACCCATTTCCAATTTGTCGTCAATGATCATATTGCTTCCCAACCACATCATTCCTCCGGAGGCCAGGCCCAATATCAATGTGGCCAAACTGATGATCAAGGCTTGCGCCGTGTAGGGAAAGAGTGTA
>CAZTLE010000212.1:0-6745 GCA_964614415.1 uncultured Aureitalea sp.
GGTTGGATCAACGTACCAAACAAGGAGACTTCTATATAGAGTTCGGTGTGAATGCATCCTTTGTAGGAGGCGGATACTGGCATCCTTCTTCCAAAGAAATACGAAGTATCCGGGAGGCGATCGACTATAACGGAGAGGACTTTCAGGAGATACTGGACGGTGCGGAATTCAAAAATACTTTCGGGGCACTTATCGATGATAATCCTCTGAAAGTGGCACCTAAGGGGTTTTCCAATGATCATCCCCATATCGAATTGCTCAAGCATCGATCTTTTGTCGTTGTACATTATTTTCAGCCTGAGGATACCCAAGAAGACAATTTTAAAGAAAAACTGGTGGACGTGTACCGGGTAATGCTACCCTTCCGAAGGTATTTAAATGAGGCCGTTTCCGTGTAGTTCCTCCAAATGGTTCATAATGGTTTGCGTGGCCCCTGTATTGCTATTCACAAAGTGTCCGCTAATCATTCCTGTCTTACTTCGGAAGTCTTTATCCTGAGTCAATTTAGTGAGCACTTCGGTACACTCTTCGGCACTGGAGACGCTGTACAACCCAGCCAACTGACGTAACCGAATAGCTTCCGGGAATTTCTCG
Source organism: uncultured Aureitalea sp. (assembly GCA_964614415.1). Lineage (GTDB taxonomy): Bacteria > Bacteroidota > Bacteroidia > Flavobacteriales > Flavobacteriaceae > CAZTLE01. Next base: position 595 of record CAZTLE010000212.1, read on the forward strand.
AAATTTTTTCCAATGACCACCGGAATACCAAAAGTAGCCGGTTCCAGAATGTTGTGAAGTCCTGTGGTACCCATGGCTCCACCCACATAGGCAATGTCGGCATAACTGTAGATGCGGCTTAGAAGACCGATGGTATCTATGACCAGAACAGAGGTAGCCGCTGAACCACTGTCAGCCAGTTCCGAATAGAGCATAACAGATTTGGTGCATTTTTTTCGAAAGCCAGCTATTTGGGCGTCATCGATTTTGTGAGGCGCAATTACAAATTTACAGTCACTACCTGCCCCATTAATGAACGGTAGTAGTACAGCCTCATCTTCCGGCCAGGTACTTCCACAAACTATACATAAACCTGAATTCGCAAAGGCATCCATGAAATCCAGGGAGTTGTCCATTTCAATTTGATGTGAAACCCGATCAAAACGGGTATCACCACTTATCGTGACATTCGTAAATCCGATTTGCTGCAGTAAGGCCTTCGAATTATCATTCTGAACGAAGAAATGGTCTATAGTTCGCAGGGCCTTGCGCATGAAACCGCCATGTGGTTTGAAAAACAACTGCCCGGGTCTGAATAAGCCCGAAATGAGGATGGTAGGTACGTTTCTCTTCTTGAGCTCGAACAAGTAGTTAGGCCAAAACTCGTACTTCACGAAGATCGCAAGTTTGGGTTTGGCAAGGTCCAGGAAACGGACAGCGTTGGTCCGTGTATCCAAAGGCAGGTAGATAACGACATCTGCCAATGGGGTATTCTTCTTTATTTCATATCCGGAAGGAGAGAAAAATGTGATCACGAACTTATGATCAGGAAATCGTTTTTTCACAGCTTCGATAACCGGAACACCTTGTTCAAACTCTCCCAGTGATGCACAGTGCATCCAGATCACCTTATCGTTGGAGGAAAGCCCCGATTCAAGTTTCGCAAAGGAGTCTTTTCGACCTTGAACGAAGCGCTTCATTTTAGGGCTGAAGAGCTGTGCCCCCCAAAGAAAAAGATAGCTGCCGCGTACCAAGAAACCGTATAGACTTCGCATGAAATTGAACTAGGTGTCTAAAATACGCTTCTTTGTGCAATTACATTGCCTGCCGTTTTCAATTTTCGTAGTTTTGAAAGCATTCTTTTGTTGCGTCATATGAGAAAAATTCAGATGGTTGACCTTAAAGGTCAATATGAGAAGATCAAGGAACAAGTGGACCAATCGGTATTGGAAGTGATCGGATCTTCCGCTTTCATCAATGGCCCTGAAGTACATGAATTTCAGCGGGAATTAGAGCAGTATTTGGGAGTCAATCACGTTATCCCATGCGCTAACGGAACAGACGCTCTTCAAATCTGTATGATGGCATTAGGACTGAAACCTGGCGATGAAGTTATCACCGCCGATTTCACATTTGCCGCAACCGTTGAAGTGATCGCTTTACTGGGATTAACACCGGTATTAGTTGATGTAGACCCGGTAACATTTAATATAGATGTTGATGCGGTTAAGCGCGCCATTACCCCAAAAACCAAAGCCATTGTGCCCGTACATCTGTTCGGTTTGGCGGCGGATATGGATGCCATAATGGAAATTGCAAATGAGCACGATCTCTATGTAATCGAAGATAACGCTCAGGGGATAGGTGGCGATTATATGTCATCGGACGGAAGTTCCCGAAAAACGGGTGGAATCGGGCATGTAGCCTCTACCTCTTTCTTTCCTTCCAAGAACCTGGGTTGCTATGGCGACGGTGGGGCTATCTTCACCAATGATGATGAACTGGCACATACGATTCGCGGTATTGTGAATCATGGAATGTATACCCGATATTACCATGACGTGGTGGGTGTAAATTCGCGCCTGGATTCTATTCAGGCGACAATTCTAAGAGCAAAACTTCCGCACCTGGACGAATACAACGAGCTACGTCGCGATGCTGCCCGTAAGTATACCCGGGCGTTTGAAGGGCAACCCAATATCATCACTCCTTCCGGAGTCTGTGAGGAAGCTTCCTGTGTATGCGACACCTGTAACTGTCATGTATTTCATCAATATACCCTCAGGGTTTTGAACACGGATCGTGATGCGCTTGCGAGCCATCTGAATGAACAGGGAATCCCCTGTGGTATTTATTATCCGGTGCCACTGCACTTACAGAAGGCCTATCGGGATGATCGATACAACGAGGAAGACTTTCCGGTGACCAATCAGCTGGTTAAAGAGGTTATTTCGCTACCTATGCATACCGAACTGGATGATGAACAGATCGCGTTCATCACGACGACGCTCATCAATTTTGTGAACGGCTAATGAAAAAAGTTCTTGTTACCGGTGGGTTGGGATACATAGGTTCCCATACCGTGGTCGAGTTACAACAATCGGGCTTCGAGGTGGTGATCGTCGATGATCTTTCCAATTCAACTTTAGACGTTCTCGACGGTATAACAAAAATAACCCAACACAAACCTGATTTTGAAAAACTGGATCTTCGGGACAAGGAGCGGGTGGTTGCGTTCTTCAAAAAGCATAATGACATCAATGGGATCATTCATTTTGCGGCCAGCAAAGCCGTAGGTGAAAGTGTGGAGAAGCCCTTGTTGTATTATGAGAATAATCTCAATACACTTATCTATTTGTTGCAGCAGTGCGAGCAACACCGTATTCAAAACTTTATTTTCAGTTCTTCCTGCACGGTATATGGAGAGCCGGATTCACTTCCAATTACAGAAGATGCGCCCGTCAAAGTAGCTGCTTCGCCATACGGAAATACGAAGCAGATCAGTGAAGAAATTCTTTCGGATACCTGTGCTGCCTCTCAGTTAAACGCCATCGCATTACGTTATTTCAATCCTATAGGAGCACATAGCTCTGCTGAGATTGGTGAGCTGCCCGTGGGGGTTCCTCAGAATCTTGTACCTTTCATAACGCAGACAGCGGCAGGAGTGCGGGAGGAGCTATCCGTTTTTGGAGATGATTATCCTACGAAAGACGGGAGCTGTATCCGGGATTACATCCATGTAGTAGACCTTGCCAAGGCCCATGTAGTTGCCCTGGAAAGACTTTTCGGACGGCAGAATGCCGATCAGTACGAGGTTTTTAATGTAGGCACGGGAAGAGGAAGCTCGGTGCTTGAGGTAGTACATGCTTTTGAAAGAGTAACAGGCGAAAAACTACCGTATCGAGTGGTGGATCGGCGGCCCGGAGATGTAGTTGCCGTGTATGCCGATACCTCAAGAGCCAATGAGCAGCTCAATTGGAAGGCTGAACACACTATGGAACAGGCCCTGGCATCGGCCTGGAACTGGGAGCAAAAAATAAGATCTAAATAACCTAACTATGAAACACGTATTAGCGCTGTTGCTGCTCTTCTCTTTTATGGGAAGTTCGGCACAAGATATCTATCTGCACTGCGGAAAGATAATCGACACCAAGAATGGTCGTATGTTGGACAACAAAACGATCGTAGTATCCGGAAACAAGATTCAGGGTATTGAGGACGGTTTTTCTCCTCCCCGCAACAAGGGTGATCAGACCATCGATCTGAAGGGATATGTGGTCATGCCAGGACTCATTGATATGCATGTACACATTGAAGGCGAAACCAGTCCCACCCGGTACCTGGAGGTATTTACGTTGAACGATGCCGATGTGGCCTTATCGGCTGCAGAGATTGCCAATCGTACACTGATGGCGGGATTCACAACGGTTAGAGACCTCGGTGGAAGCGGTGTAAATGTTTCGTTACGAAATGCTATCGCACGTGGAAAAGTACCGGGTCCCAGAATATTCACGTGTGAGAAAGCCATTGGGACGACAGGCGGGCATGCCGACCCAACCAACGGCCGCCGGAAAGAACTGATGGGAGATCCCGGACCCAAAGAGGGGGTGGTCAACAGTGTGGATGACGCCTATAAAGCGGTACGGCAACGATATAAGAACGGTGCCGATTGGATTAAAATAACGGCGACAGGCGGTGTGCTCAGTGTGGCCAAGAACGGTCAAAATCCGCAGTTTACGCAAGAGGAGGTAAATGCAATCGTGGCCGCTGCCAACGACTACGGCCTTAAAGTGGCGGCACACGCCCATGGGGTAGAAGGAATGCAAAGAGCGATTCGGGCCGGTGTGACAACCATTGAACACGGATCGTTAATGGACAAGGAAACCATGGATTTGATGAAACAATATGGAACCTATCTGGTGCCAACGATCTCAGCGGGTAAATATGTTGCTGAAAAAGCCAAAACACCGGGTTACTACCCGGCGATCATTGTTCCTAAAGCGTTGGAGATCGGCTCCAAGATCCAGGATATGTACGCGAGAGCTTATGCTGAAGGCGTGAATATTGCCTTTGGAACAGACGCGGGTGTATTCCCTCATGGCGAGAATGGAAAAGAGTTTGGCTATATGGTGGAAGCCGGAATGCCGGCGATGGAGACTATCCAATCGGCTACCATTGTAAATGCCGAATTGCTGGATATGAAAGAGCAATTAGGTCAATTAGCCGAAGGGTTTCTTGCCGATATTGTCGCTGTGAATGAAGACCCTACTCAGAACATCAAGACCATGGAAGATGTGGTATTTGTTATGAAGGATGGAAAGATATATAAGCAATAGAAAGTTGTAAAGTATAAGAAAAAAGCTCCTTTAGGAGCTTTTTTTATATCCCAGCCTTTTCAGCCGTAACACCTCGATCGATCTTCCGGAGTAATCCCTGAAGTACATTTCCGGGACCTACTTCCACAAAATGACTGGCGCCATCGGCGATCATGTGCTGCATGCTCTGCGTCCATTTCACGGGTGCCGTTAATTGAGCGATAAGATTTTCTTTGATTTTGGATGGGTCTGTGACCGCCGTCGTGCTTACATTCTGGTAAACGGGGCAAGCCGGTTCAGTAAATTGTGTGTTTTCTATGGCGGATGCCAGTTCTTCTCTTGCAGGTTCCATTAACGGACTGTGAAAAGCGCCTCCTACAGGGAGTACAAGAGCCCTTCTGGCACCGGCTTCGGTCATGGCCTCGCAGGCTTTTCCAACAGCTTCAATCTCTCCTGAAATCACAAGCTGACCGGGGCAATTATAATTGGCAGCGACCACCACACCATCGGTTTCTTCACAAATGCGTTCTACTACGTCATCATCCAGGCCTAATACGGCTGCCATGGTAGAGGGCTGCATTTCACAAGCTTTCTGCATAGCCTGGGCCCGTCGTGAGACCAATGATAATCCATCATCGAAAGCAATCGTCCTGTTAGCAACCAGGGCAGAGAGTTCTCCCAAAGAGTGGCCGGCTACCATATCCGGTTGGAAAGAATCGCCCATAACTTCAGCAAGAATGGTGGAATGTAAGAAGATGGCAGGTTGCGTCACCTTGGTCTCTTTTAACTCCTCGGCGGTGCCTTCAAACATGGTTCGGGTAATATCGAACCCAAGTATTTCGTTGGCACGTTCGAATAACTCTTTTGCTTTGGAAGAAGCTTCGTACAAGTCCTGACCCATTCCTGTGAATTGAGCCCCTTGTCCAGGAAAAATGTATGCTTTCATTCGATTGGTTTTAGGCTACAAAAATAGTCTTTTCTTTATGTATATCGAGTGATAATGTTCTTTACTGAAGACAAATAACCGCTTCCAAATAAGTTGAGGTGTACCAGGAGATAATACAGCTGCCATAACGGAATCCTTTCTTTCCAGTTTTCCTGAAGCGGAAAGAATTCGTGGTAGCGATTAAATACACTTTCCGGAAATCCACCGAACAGTTGCATCATTCCCAGATCCATCTCCCTCGGAGCATAGCTAACAGCCGGATCAATGAGCACGGGCTTACCTGAATTATCGCACATGTAATTACCATTCCAAAGATCTCCGTGAATAAGCGAAGGAGGTTCCGGAGGAATGATTTCAGCTAAATTTCGAAAGAAGATATCGAGGTCGTTAAATTGATACCCTTTACTCGATGCCAGTGAGAATTGTGGCTCCAACCGCTGCGTCAAATAGAACTCCGAGGCGGATTGGGCTTCTCCGTTGTACTGAGGAAGACTACCAATGTAGTTATCCTGTTCCAAACCAAAGGCTGTAGATGTGATTTTGTGCAATCTTGCCAGGTTCCGGGCAAATGCGTCCCAAAATCCATGGCCGGGAGTTCCCGGGACGATATATTCCATCAATAAAAAGGCAG
>CAZTLE010000213.1:0-6719 GCA_964614415.1 uncultured Aureitalea sp.
AAACTGAAAATTTCCAATGCAACATTCAAGCCTTCTGTCCGGGGCTAATATAACTAAATTTTTAGTTAAAACTAATTTTTTAGTTAAAATAGTTGTAACGGATTCGTAATTTGGGCGTCCAATCCATCGCCTATGGATATCGTCTTCATGATTTTTGGGTTCCTGCTAATGCTTATCGGCATGGTGGGAAGTGTACTACCAATTCTACCCGGAACCCCTATAAGCTGGGCCGGAATTATCGTGCTGCACCTGGCCCCCTCCATTCCATTTAACTGGACAATAATTATAGTCACAGGAGTCATTGCCATTGCCATCTATGTCCTGGATTATATTATTCCATCTCTGGGAACAAAGAAGTTCGGAGGTAGTCGTGCAGGTGCCTATGGTACGTTTATCGGGCTCATTATCGGGATCTTCGCCCCTATCCCCTTCGGAATACTTATTGGACCCTTTGTCGGAGCTCTGATAGGTGAAATGGTCTTCAATCAGACTGAAGGCGGTCAGGCATTCAAAGCTGCCCTCGGGTCCTTCATCGGATTCCTGGCTTCCACTTTTATGAAGCTGATGTTTACGGTAAGTTTCTTTATTTTCTTCCTCTATCTGGTCTGGGACTATCGCAGTTTGATCTTCTAGACCCAGGAGGTCTTCTCCTCTATGGCAGTTTTTCGTTCCCCTTCGGGCAGGGCATTGTCGTATTTCCCCATATAAAAGAAGCCCAGGCATTTTTCGCCTGGCGCCAGTGACACCAAGTCTCCCAGATAATTCTTTAACGCGGGAGTACTCCAATACGTCCCAACTCCCATGTCATGGGCCACCAGCCACATATTCTGAACCGCCATAGCCGTGGACGCTACTTCCTCCCACTCCGGTACCGATTCTTTAGGGTCTCGCTGCATGCAGATAGCGATCACACAGCCGGATTGCAGCGGCTTGTCCATAACCTTCTTGTGCTTGAATTCCGAATAAGGCGTAACCGTTTCCTCATATTTCTTTCCGAGAAACTGGGCTAGTTGTTCACGGGAATCAGCACTATGAAATACCTTAAAGCGCCAGGGTTCGGTTCTCCTGTGGGTAGGTGCCCAATTGGCGGCTTCGAGGATAGTGTTTATTTCTTCTTTGGAAATTGGGGTATCGTTATACTGGGATGGAAAGACAGCTCTCCGGCTTCGAATTATCTCTGAAATCATGTATTCAATTTTGAATACAAAAATACAACTAAGTCGTCACATTTTCAGGCAGAAAAATGCGAGTCACCACCTCATCGTCTTCGTTTTCCATCTCAAATTCAAAGGTTTCTTCATACAGGGACTCCAATCGGGATATAACATTGCTTATTCCCGTTCCGAAGGAAACAGCACTCGCTTTTAATGGCTTCCCATTATTGCTTACGACAACATGCAAGCCATCGGACTTCTTGTCAATAGACACCGTTACGGTCAGGGAATCATGATCGTACGAATACCCATGTTTGATGGAATTCTCAACGATAGGCTGAAGCATTAACGGAGGAACAAGTGACTGCTCAGCTTCTTTGGAAATATTGAGCTTAAAATCGAGTTTCTCATCGTATCGTATTTTCTCGATCTTGAGATATTTTTTTAGCAAGGCAATTTCCTCTTTTACCGTAATAAACTTGATGTCTTTTAATTCCAATGTATCTCTCAGGACATCACTTAGATCGGCTATGGCATTTTGAGCGCGCTCAGGGCTATCGTCCACGAGAGCCGAAATATCATTGAGCGTATTGAACAAAAAATGAGGTTGTAATTGCGATTGCAGGGCCTTGATCTTGGAGTCCAGCAATTGTGTTTTCAGATTTGACTGATTGACCTCGTAGTCCCGTTGTTTTTTGAAGAAGTAATAGGCATATACAATGGCGATCATCGAAAAGTAGAGGAAGAAGTTATAATCGGTCCCCAACACCGCTCTCACATAATTTGCCTGCCAGGACATATCCTCCTCGTATCCAAAAACCACATTGTACAACAAGATCTGCGAGAATACCGAGTAGAATGTCAGTCCAATAGCAAAAACAACATGTACCAACAGGCCCAACCATCCCGGAATGTATTTCTTAACGACCAACCAACGCACACTTACTATCGCGGCCATGATGAACAGGAACTTGAGCAAATATCTCAGGAATATGCTCAACACCATTTGCCCCCAGGTAAAGGTGGTATAGGCGCTTTCATTCCACTTACCAAGTGCTCCACTCACCGTGGAAAGGACAAAGGATACTATAAAAAAGTAGAATAAATACCGCCAAAGCCTGGCATCCAATACCGGTCGTTCCATAGGTTATTTTATTCCGATTTTCTGAAGAAACGCAGTCCGGTAGTTCTTGGTAAGCGCAAACGAAGTACCGTCGGTTGTCACGACACTGTAGTCTCCCATTCCCTCGCTCACAACCTCCTTCACATGATCACGGCTAATAATAGTTGATCGGTTGATCCGGGAAAAATGCTCGGGGTCCAGGTTTGCGGCCAGTTCGGTCATGGATATGCGGTAAATGTGCTTCTCATCGGACCGCGTAAATATTTCGGCGTAGTATCCGGATGACGTAATGAATTTTATGTCTTCAACCTTTACAAAATAATACCGCTTTTTCTTCTTAAGTACGATCTGTTTTAGGTATCGGGACGAAGGATCATCATACATTTCAGGATTACCGGACATCAAAGCGACGAGACCGTTGAGTTTGTTTCTAAGCTCTGCCTGATCATTGAGTTGCACCTGACGAATCCCTCGCTCCAGAGATTCAAAAAAACGCTCTTTACGATAGGGTTTCAGCAGAAAATCTATGGCCTGAACTTCAAAAGCCTGCACGGCAAATGCATTAAACGCAGTAACGAAAATGATAACGGGTGTTCGCTCTTCCGGTAGTTCTTTAAGTACATCAAACCCCGTCATATCGGTCATTTTGATGTCCAGAAAAACGAGATCGGGCAAATCTTCATTGAGGATACGAAGGGTCTCTTTCCCATTGGATGCCTCGCTAACGATAAGATCCTTGTCACTTTCGGAAAGAAAGCCTGTGATCCGCTTTCGGGCGAGTGCTTCGTCATCTGCAACAAGTACCTTAATTACCGACATGTCCTTTCAGAATCTGTTCAAACAGGAAGAATACTAAAATTTGAGTCAAGGTATCAAAAATTGATAGGAATCAGCAAAAAAAAGATGCTGAATCCATCAATTGACAGATCAAAGGCCCGCCAGGACTAAAATACCATCAACTCTTTGTTTACAGGCTGTTTGGCAGTTTTGAAATCCATTCAACAGGTTTGCATCAGGAACTACACCGCTCTTATCATTTTATCGGACAGCGGTGTTGGTTTTGACAACTTGCAAGCGAACCCGGTTCACTTTCAGAATTTCAACTAAAAATAAACAGCTATGAAAAAATCAGTAATGCTCCCGGGCATAGCCGCCGTGTTATGCCTGAGTCAAATCCATGCACAATCCTTTGAGGAGACCTCGTTTCCCGACCTAACCACCACGCCCACAGCTTCGAGAAGTGCCAATTTTGTGGACGTAAATGGCGACGGCTGGGACGATATATTTATCACCAACGGCCCGGCAAGCGGACAGGACAATATGTTGTACATCAATAATACCGACGGTACATTTACTACGGTCAGTTCCGACGATATTGTAAGCGACGGGGATCGCTCGGACGGTGCCAGTTTTGCCGATGCCGACAATGACGGCGATCTGGACGCCTTTGTGGTTACCTTTGGCGCCAACGGCCAGGGAAAGAAAAACTATTTCTACCGAAACAATGGTGACGGAACTTTTACCTACGAACCCAACATCGCCATGGGAATTCCGCTTACCTATTCGGAAATGGCAACCTGGATCGATGCGAACGACGATCAGTTTCTCGATCTTTATTTCACGAACAGTGTAGGCAGTTTGACCAACCTGTATTTCGAAAATCAGGGAGACGGTAGCTTCGCCGCTGTAACGAATCTCACTATTACCAATGAAGCAAAGCCTTCACGGTCTGTTGATTGGATCGATTATGACGGGGACGGGGATTGTGATCTTTTTGTGACTAACGAGAACAACCAGACAAATACGCTGTACCGTAACGACGGGGCGGACGACTTCGTTCAAATAAATAACCTTGCCATCGTTCAGGATATGAAAAACTCTGCGGGAAGCTCCTGGGGAGATATTGACAACGACGGCGACTTCGATCTGTTTGTGGCCAATTACGCCAACGGGGGTCAGAGCAATCAGTTGTTCATCAACAACGGGGGAACCTTTACGGAGGACGTTGCTTCGGAAGTAGCTTCGGCAGTGACCAATTCCTTCGGGTCATCCTTCGGTGATGTCGACAACGACGGCGATCTGGATCTGTTCGTTTGCAATGCCTATCTGGCGGGCCAGACAACCAATTTCCTGTATATCAACGACGGAGCGGGTAACTTCACTCTCGACACAAACAGTGATCTGGCGAATCACCAGGGCTGGACCTTCGGGGCTGCCTTTGGCGATTTTGACAATAACGGATGGTTGGACGTACTACTGGCCAATAATCTAAACGACAACCAGGCCAATTCCCTTTACCGAAATACAGGCAGTGGCAATAATTGGGTAAAACTGAATCTTGAGGGCGAAACATCGAATTTCTCGGCTGTGGGGGCCCTTGTAAGGGTCCGTGCTAATATTAACGGAAGTGATGTATGGCAAACACGAAAGGTACAGGCAGCAAGCGGTTACTGCAGTCAGAACAGCTACAGCAATCACTTCGGTCTGGGAGATGCTACGATCATCGATGAGATTGAAGTATCCTGGCCTTCCGGAACAATTGAAACCTTCAACGACGTAGACCTGAACGAAATTTACACTATCGTTGAGGGACAGGGAACACTGCTGGGGATTGACGAGGCTCTGGCCATAGACTTCACACTGCATCCCAATCCAACAAGTGGTAAGTTCAGTATTGGGGTTACCGGATCTACATTCTCAACACCCTTGACTGTTCATATTTATACGATCGAGGGGCGGCAGGTATTGGAACAATCCTGGGATACATCCCGATTCAATGAGGCATACCTGGACATTTCACAGGAGGCCGGTGGTTTCTATTTGTTCACAATACAAGACAGGAATACTACAATACACAGCGGAAAACTCATAAAGCAGTAGTGTTTATTGTGTTATGATGGTGAGAACCCGGGACTGATCGCAGCCCGGGTTTTTTATCTTTTCGTAAAAAACCGATATCCTACGAAGCACACCGTGATAAAACCGGCCAGCATAAGCGGCCAGGTCCGCCTGGACCGAATGGGGGCATCATCCCCGGTAAGTACAATAGAACTCCAATAGTACGGAGAGGATAAGCTGGTATTGGCGTGCTTTTCAAGATAGGCGAGTTTGGCACCTTGCAAGGCATCTGATTTATTCTCACCCTTCGTAATGCCCTCATAAAAACCGGACGTGATTTCGAGACCGGTGGTCTCATTTAAATCCCATAAAGTGGATAGTACGCTACGGGTTCCGGAATTGAGAAATCCACGCGTAAGATTAAATACCCCTTCACCCTGCTTGTGTTCTCCCAACGAGGTTTGACAGGCGCTTAACACGACCAGCTCCTTGGCATTTCGCAGGAAATATAGCTCATCCAGCTCCAGTTGCTCGTCATAAAATCCCAGCCAGGGCGTCCCTTTGGTCACACCGCCATGAGAGGAAATATGTACCACGTTGTAGTCATTGTAGCTTTGCAGGAACCGTTTCTTTGTAGCTTCCGTAAGGGTGATTGCTTCGGAAAAATAGGGTTTCAATTGTGTTTCTTCGGTAGTGCTATGCACCAGGCCGGGTAAATAATTGTCCTGAAATCCGGAGAGAATAAAGGCACTGAATCCTTTCTTTGGATTGGACTGTAATCCGACTGAAGACATTTCCGCCGAGAGCGAGTATTTGTAATGCACTGGAGTCTGGTATATCAGGTAGTCGTCTGGCAACGTGGCCTGTGACCTTGTAGTTAGAACTTCGAACGGAAGGCTTTGCAAAGCACCATCCGGAACTACAATAAGACGCTTATTATTGAGGGTTTCTGCGTTCGAATCGGTAAAAGGAATTAGCTGGGAGTAGAGTTTCCAGGCCAGTCCTTTGTATTCTGAAATGTCTGCTTCGGAAACAAAAGGCTTGCTGATATGATCCCGAAAGTCTGTAACACTTTGGGTAAATGTATCTCCCGTCTCGAACTTAGTAAGACGGCTCTCTTCTGAAGTAATCTTCAACACAAAACCGTCGGAAGCACCCAACAAATACTGAAGTATCACCTCATTCTTGTCCATGGTCTTCCGGACTTCTTCGAGGGATACCACCTGTAGTCCTTGCTTAAAATTGAAATAGGCCGGATAGGAAGTCTCCAAAGAATCTATAAAGTTTTTATAGGCTGTTTTCTCTCTAAAGAGCGCATCCTGCACATTGCTCATTCCCTCCGGATCTGTCGAACCCAGACGACCTTCCAAGTCCTGTATACGACGCTGTAATTCATATTCGCGGTCCGAAATGGCTTCCGGAATACGGGCGTATTGACGGGCTTTGGCTGCAGTAATATTTTCCAGAAGCAAAAGGCCCTTGTTCTTTTCCATATAGTAGAAAGCCCTGGCCGGATCTCCTTGCTCGTGGCAAATCTGTACGGCCTTCACATAAAGCTCAGAACTTTTCTTTCTCCAAAACAACTTGGACAGTTCTTCTCGGCT
>CAZTLE010000214.1:0-6665 GCA_964614415.1 uncultured Aureitalea sp.
CTCCAGTCGTACGAATGGGGCACAGATGATATTATTGCCATTACGGCGAGCATTTTCCTCATAGAGAATACGAGATACGAAAGCCCGGAACTAAGCCCTAAGCAAGTCAAAGAGAAGTCGTTTGAGGTTTTGCTGGCCATGCTGGCCGAACAAGCCAGGGAAACACCTTTGTTATTTGTTTTGGAAGACTTACACTGGATGGATCATTCAACTATGGAGTGGTTGGAACTGGTGTTTGCCGAAATACCCCTCACAGACATTCTTGTTGTTTGTACCACACGTCCTGAATTTCAATTGCCGGCCAACTGGAATTCAGAAGGCCATTTTTTCCCGATTAAATTGGATCGGTTAACTAAGCCGCAGATATCGGAAATGGTACTGAAACTTACTAAAGACAAGCCCTTTCCCGCAAGCCTGTTTAACGAGATTTGCTCAAAAACGGAGGGCTATCCCTTGTTCATCGAAGATCTGACGGCCATGGTCATTGAATCCGAGATCGTGATAGAGCAGGATGGAGTATATGTGTTACAGAAACCTATGGATTCGCTAACCATACCCGGCACTTTGCAGGAGTCCCTTATGGCCCGACTTAACAACCTCGAAGGAGGTAGGCTAATAGCCCAAATCGGTGCTGTTATTGGAAGGGAGTTTTCGTTTGAATTGATCAGTTCTATTGCTCCCCTCGAAGAGGACGCCTTAAAAGAGATCTTCGGAAGACTGGTTGGCGCGGGTATCATGTACAAGCGAGGACTGATGTCCCGTGTCGTTTATATCTTTAAGCATGCCCTTATACAGGATGCCTTGTACGAATCTCTTCTGAAGCGCAAGCGAAAAGAGTATCATCGGCGCATTGCCGAGGTTATTGAAACCAAATTCCCCAACATTGCAACCAACGAGCCGGAATTACTGGCCATTCATTACAGCAAAGCCGGAAACTATGAAAAGTCGGTCGAATATGGAATGATCGCTTGCCAAAAATCAGCCGGGGAAAGCGCCCATATGGAAACATCCAATATGGCGCAATCCACACTTCAGGACTTGCAAAACCTTCCTGAGTCGAAAGAAAGGAATAGAAAGGAGAAAGAAATACACCTGCTCAATGGTCCGGCACTGTTGGCGATCAAGGGCTGGTCTTCTCCGGAGATAGGTCACGCCTATACCCGAGCTAAGGAACTATCCAAATCCGAAGATGATCTGGACGAACTTGTGAAAATCACTCGAGGACTATGGGGGTACTATATGGTATCTTCCCAACTCGAAGCGTCTCTTGAAATCGCAGCCGAACTGGAAGAACTGGGCAGGGAACACAACAGCACGGACATCATGATCGAGGCCCATGCGACTTTCTGCGATAGCTACTTCTGGTGTGGAAAACCAACCCTGGCACTAGACCATGCAGACAAAGGATTAGCGATGTACGACCTGGATACACATCACGAGGAGCATTCCCTGACCTATGGAGAAGATCCCTCATCCATCATGTTGTGCTATTCCGGCATTATGCAGTGGATGCTTGGAGATACGGAGAAGTCCGAAGAAACAGTAGCCTATGTTATTGATAATCTTGAGCGATATACCCATCTGTTCAGCAGGGGATTCCTCATGAACGGCCTTGCCTGGCACCATATGCACAGATTGCAACCTGAAGAAACCCTTAAGTGGGGGGAGAAACTGAAAAAGCTATCTCTGGAGGAGGAGTTTCCTCCGTGGCTCGCTCTGGCAAAGACCCATGTAGGTTGGGCCAGGGCTGTTTTGGACGATCTCGACGAGGGCGTCAAAGAGTTGTTGGAGGGTATCAGAGAATGGAATGCAGCCGGTTTGGTAGTTACCACCGCACTTGGATATAGCATGGTGTGCCATGCATATTTGCAAGCCGGGAAGTTTGATAAAGTGCTGGAATATGCACAAATTGGATTGGATCATATAGCTGAAGTCGAGGAACGTCATTATCATTCCGAACTCCTTAGATATAGGGGTGAGGCCCTATCTAAGGATCCATCCAAATCAAATGAAGCCGAAGCTGCTTATAAGGAATCCATTACCGTTGCAAAAGGTCAGGAGGCTACTGCCCTGGTGCAGCGTTCAATTGAGAGCTATACAGGTTTCCTGGAACAATCCGGAAGGTCCGGTGAAGTCTCTGAAATTACTGCCATGTACAAGGTCTGAAACCGGCCGCGATTAAAACTTGTGTGCAGTTTTTTATAGCCAGGACCACAAAACAATTATAGCGCCCCTCTATAAATCAAAGCGGACTTGAACCGCTATAAATACTGTAATCCAATGGCACCTGCAGGGAAGATATTTGTGAGCTATTCGAGGAATGACTCAGATTTTGTTCTAAGCCTGACCCATAAACTAAGGGCATCAGGGGCTAGGGTTTGGTTGGACCAGTTAGATATTCAACCTGGAATGGCGTGGGACGAAACCATTGCAGAAGCACTTCAGGATTCAGATGCGCTACTGCTGGTTTTATCCAAGGCGTCGGTTGACTCAAAGAATGTGAATGATGAATATTCCTACGCACTGGACGAAGGAAAAACTGTGGTACCTGTGCTCCTTGAAGAATGTGAAATCCCATTTCGGCTACGACGATTACAATATGTGGACTTCACCAGGGACAGCACAGCCGGAATGAATGCTCTGCTTCAAACCCTGGGCATATCAGGGTCCGATTCCGGGTTCAAAGTGAAAAGAAGTCCGAAGCGACGCACAGAAAACCGGAAAGCACTTTTCTACCTGCTTGGTGGAGTGGCAGGGTTGGCTCTTTTGTATTGGGTCATAGCCTCTGTATTACCTACCGATGAAGCCCACCAAATAACTGTGCTGGTACATGAGGAGAATAGCAAGGATAAACTGGTGCTGCCGGGTAGAGGGCAGGTGACGCTTATTTATGGGGATGCCAACGTGGTAGAGACCATTAATGCAAAAGGGGAGGCCACCTTTAAACAGATCCCGGCTGCTTTCTTTGAAACAGACGCCTCTGTTGAGATCTTGTTTTCCGACCCACAGGGAGAACCCTACAGAGTTATGAATCCCGATTCCCTGTACAACCTTGAAAAGGGGACGTATATCGCGTTGCCGGTTAAGCTCTTCGGTTTGGATCAAATTCAGGGAATCGCCAGGGATTTCGAGACCGGGGATCCTCTCGAAGGTGTGCGTGTGAGTATATCAGGCGCTGAAGCATTTACTAACGAATATGGCGAGTATACCCTGTCCATTCCTACGGACAAACAGCAAAAATTTCAAACGGTTCGCGCCTTTAAGACCGGATACGAGCTGTTTGAGCTTAGTGATGTCCCAATTCAAACCGACGGTGAAATCCCTATATCCTTGAAACCCAAAATTAAGTAGTATGAAGCGGTTGTTCCTGTTGTTGATAATTCTTACCTACCCCTGTCTGAAGTATGGGCAGCAAGTGACGTTGCAGGGTCAGGCATTGATACATAACAGTAAACATGAAACCGGAGAAATCCAGTATGCAAATGACGTTTTCGTAACGGCTCCTTTTACAAAACCCTCCAACACAGATGGGGAAGGAAAGTTTGCGTTGGAATTCGTTGGAATGGATCCCGGCACAGCAATAAAACTGAGCGCCGAAAAAGCCGGTTTGGAAGTGGTCAATGAATACGATCTGCAGCGTGTTATCATTAATCAGAAGTTACCTTTGCGAATTTTCCTAACCACAAAGGGGAAGTTGGCAGAGGCCCAGACCGAGCTTTATAATATCAGTAAGAAAGCCTTGTTTAAGCGTAAGGATGCTATCATAGCCCGCTTGCGAAAAAGTGATGAGGAATCCAAGAAAGCCATCGCCGAGCTTGAAGCCTATTTCGGCCATCCCATTGCCGATCGTTTTGCCGCTGAGACCGAGTTGATTAAGCGTATTGGCGAATTGGAGAAGCGTCTGCCCGAATTCGCACAAAAACTGGCGGCTCAAAACCTGGACTTCGCGTCCGAACTTTACATAAAAGCTTACAAATTCTTCAGGAACGGGGAGATCGAGAAGACTCTGGAAGTTTTGGACAGTTCATTGCTGGAATCATCCTATCAGGAGGCAAGGAAGACGATAAGCCAGGGGAATGATCTTAAATCACAGGCCGATGATTTACTGCAGAAAGGGACGCTACAAATGGAGCAGGTCGCTATGAGTTATCATTTGAAGGCAGAATCGCTTGTTTTGAACTTTCAATTTACGGAGGTAATCGAAGTGTACAAACGACTGATAACAATTTACACCGAGAATGAACTTGATAGAATCAAACTAGGAAGACTGTATGATAATTTGGCCAGAGCCTATTACGTAAACGGTGAGTTCTTAAAATCAATTGAGACGCAGAAAGAGGGAATTCAGGTCAAGAAGACGGTGGTTGGTGAAGATCACATGGAACTGGTCAGATCCTACCTGGGATTGGCCATAGTAAATAAAGTCCTTGCAGATTATGACACCGCGTTGAAATATGCAGAAAAATCACTTTCCATATGCGAAAAGAAATTACCTGAAGGACATATAGAATTCTCTTATTCATACAATATGATTGCTTTAGTTCTTGGTAAAATGGAGAACTATGAAAAGGCTCTGGAGTATATAAAAGAGTCAATATCTATTCAAGAAGAACACCATGACATTGAGCGTCAGGACCTGGTCACTACTTATGGAAATATGGCATCGATATATTTACGATTGGGTGATTCTGAGAATGCTTTGAAATATATGAGAAAGACCTGGAACACTCTTCAAATCATGCCCAACCCGAATCCTCATGACATTGCTATGCACTATCATAATATGGCCATTGCGCATTACAGACTTGGGGACTATAATGAAGCACTAACTAACATGACGGAGGCTGTTTCCCGAAAGAAGGAACTGCTTGGTGCTATGCATCCTGATGTGGCATTTTCATATAGCAATATTTCAGGCATTTATGGAACTCTTGAGGATTTTCAAAGCGCACTTTTGTATGCGGAGAAGGCGGCGGAGATTCAGGAAGAAGTCTTTGGTGAGAAACATCCGCACCTTGCCATTACCTATGGTAATATTGGTATAACCCTGCGCCACCTGAAGGACTATGAAACGTCGGTCACATATTTCCTTAAAGCTAACAACATCCTTAAGGTCATTAGAGACCCTAACGATTTTGGCCTTGCACATAGTTACAATGAAATAGGAATCACCTATCAACTACTTAAAAATCATCGGAGTGCGGTTGAGTATTTCAAAGAGGCCTTGGCAATTAATGAGGAAAACTTAGGTCTTAAACATAAGCGTCTGGTTGGATTCTATGAAAAACTGGCGATGAGTTTGCGTGAATTAGGTGAGTTTCAGAATGCGCTTGAATATTATAACAAGGCATTGAGTATTCAAAAGGAAGAATTGAGGCCTAACGATCCGTATTTTCCTGAGACTTATATTAAAATGGCCCATGTTTATTTGGATTTGCGGGAAGTTTCAAAAGCCCGGAAGTATAGAAATAAAGCTCGCAAGGCTATTGAATTGATGGATGTTTCTAATCGCCAAGGATTAAATGAGCAATGGGACGCTTTACAGGAAAAAATAGAATCACACTAGAATGGATAACAAAGGCACAAAACGTCCCAGACCCGGAAACTCTACACCCGGAAAAGATGCAAAGTCCGCAAAACTCAATAAGAATGTGGTTATCTGGAATGTGGAAAACCTGACCGACTGCCCCAGGGTGAGCAGAAACATAGGAGACAGGATCGCCTTTATTGTTTACCTCATTTTATTTAATGATGTTGATCTGTTGCTGTTGATGGAAACGGGCCCGGATGTTTATGAGAACGTTGGTCAAAAAATTGTTGAAGAGTTGCAAGAAACTGGTGCCGATTATAAATGCACTTTTCCCTATGCAGACCCAAATGACCTTGCAGGGTCTTCCGGCCCTCATAGGAATATTGTTACCGGGTTAGGGTCGCAAGAATCCATCGACGAACTTGACCTGGAACCTGTGCCGTTTCATAAGGCAAATGAGGACGTTACCTATAACGGAGTTGTTAGAATATTCAACGGTAAAAAGTCAAAAGGAGGTTTGTATGCCGGTGAGACGTATTGTGCTATTCACAGGGCAAGCGCTTCCATTGAATATCAGGAAATTATTGATGCGCATTGGTCATTTAAGAGAGGTGCCTGGCACATAGTCTTTGAAGATTGCCACTTCTTTCTTTTACATGCTCCGTCCCCATCTCACGGATTGGATGAAAGAAAGAACTTGATAAAGCATTTACTTACACAGGTCAACACTATTGATACCGAAGACAAACCTGTTTTCTTTTGCGGAGATTTCAATTTTCAGGAAAATCATTTCGGTGAGCTACAAGAGGTCATGGAAAGTAATGGATATACCTTTATGGGACCAATGTCCGGGAATGAACTCGTTAAAACTACTTACAGAACGTCCAGAAAACTCAATGATCCATATGCCTATGTGGTAAGATCCCAGCCTTACGATCAGGTATGGACTAAAAATAGCGGCCAAATAAGTACTACCACCTGGGCACTGGATCCGACCCACGTTATTCCGGGTCAAGCCCTGGAAGAACATAAAAAGGACCTTTCAGAAAAGACACTTTCAAGTACAATCGATATTATCGAAACCAATTCTCCGGATGATTTCATAAATCCGAGATTCAGAGAAGTCAACAGGGCA
>CAZTLE010000215.1:0-6649 GCA_964614415.1 uncultured Aureitalea sp.
TGAATTGGTTGGCACATCGGCTAATCCATTGTCAATGGCATTCCAACTTCCACCACCGTCGGTCGTCTGGTATACATGACTGGTCCCAAAACCTGAAAAGACTGCATAGGCAATGGAATCATCCGTAGGATCGAATTCGATATCCTTGCAAATTCTATTTGGGAGTCCTGTCATGGCGCTAAAGCTTTGGCCCCCGTTTGTTGATCTAAACACTTTGGGCTGAAGGGTTCCCGAAAACGGGTCGGGGGCCGTGGTGACATATAAGAAATTAGGGTTTTGATGGGATACTGCAATTTTCAATATCACATTGCTGCCGTCGACGGCCTGGTTCGAAATGGCCGACCAGTTTTCGGCCGAGTCGGTTGACTTGTACAACCACGTACCTCCCGCATACATGATATCATTATCCGTGGGCGCAATTTCATAGGGTGCCGAAAAAGCGGTATAGTCATTTGCTACGAGGTTGGGAGCTCTGTTCAGGAAGGTGTTTCCGTTATCCGTCGACTTAAAGAGATTGAGCCCCTGAGCCGATCCGAAAACAATATTATCATCGTCCTGACGTACCGAAGCGGACATCCCGTCACCTCCTATAACACGCCACCATGACGGGTCTCCTCTCCACACGTATGAAGCGTTGTCCTGGGTTCCCCCAATACAAAATGCAGGGTTGGTAGCCGAGCTTCCCATGTTGGCGTAGAATTGCGTGGTTTGCAATCCGCCATTGTGAGTCACGAAGGTTTCACCTCCGTCATCTGAAGAGAAAACACCACCGTCGGTAGCATAGAACACGACATCATTGACCAATGGGTGGTAATAAACCGCATGAATATCGGCATGGATATAATCGGGGCCGCCTTCCGGCTGATCTACGGAGATCAGTCCGAAATCCCAGTTTTGCCAAAACGACTTCTGCACAAAAGTAGTTCCGGTATTGGTCGACTTCCAGGCATCGAGCCCCACATTGATTATTTCACTGGTATTGTTAGGATTTATAGCAATATCATGGGAATACCAACCCTGCCAAAAAGCAATGTTTTGATTGTTAATATTCGACCAGTTTGTCCCGCCGTTTGTCGACCGAAAAATTCCAGCCGGCGTGGTGGCTCCGGTGTTGAACCATCCTACCTGGATGGAGGCGTAAATGGTATTTGAATTTGCAGGATCGATGGCGAGTTTCGCATTGCCGGACCAGGCGGTGATCAGTCCCGCATCCAATAGTTCCGTGAATGAATTACCCTTATTGGTAGATTTAAAGATCCCACTTAGGTTGGGATCGAGATTGAAATTGAAATTCCCCTGAGAAACATAGAGCACATCACCGTTGTTGGGATCAACTTCTACGTCTATACAGTTCGGTTGACTGAATACCAAAGTCCAACTGGCACCCGCATCGAGGCTTCTGTAAACGCCATCTGTTGTGGCGGCAAAGATCTCATTCGAATTTTGATTGCTGATTTCAATGTCCTGTACGCCTTTTATGTCGTCTGCATCAAAAGGCAATACCTGGGTCCAGTTGGTACCACCATCGGTTGTTTTCAGGATCCCGATTCCATAGGTACCCCGGGTTAGCCTGTTAATAAGACCGGGTTCGGCGATACTCACACCATAGGTCTCCCCGGTGCCTATATACATGACATCCGGGTCGTTTTGATCGATGGCAATAGCTCCGACTCCCAGTACGGGAAACCCTGTAGTGACCGGTTCCCAGGCAAATCGACCCACTCCCCGGGACGTAGTCTTCCAGAGTCCCCCACTGGCAGAGCCGGCAAATATTATGTCAGGATCCGTAGGATGAAAAGCCAGGCACAGTATCCGCCCTCCAATATTTTCAGGGCCGAGGCTTTCCCATTCTCCCGGAACCGATGATGTTCTCGTCTTTTGTTGGGCAAACGCCGCCGCGTATTTCGATACCGGAATATTATCGTTGGGATAGGACCGTTCAAAGGACCACATATCCAGGGCCTCTCCGGCTCCGGAGGTGTTGGCTTTGTAAGTTTCAAAAGAGGTCTTTTCTTCCGTTTCGGGGTGATCTTGCCAGTAGATGGCAGCACATAAAAGGATGGTAGTAACAAAGGCTATAGGCCAGCGTAATTTCAGTTTCATAACAATTGTGGTTAATGGTTTTGGCTCTGATTGAGCTTTTTGAGACCAATTTAAACCACGCCTGGAGTATTATTTTGTCAAATATTGCTCAAAAGCCCAGTATGTCTTTGCGATATTGGGAAGGAGATATACCGGTAATGCCTTTGAACGTCTTTGAAAATGAGTAGACATCGGTAAAGCCACAGTCGTACGCGACATGATGGATTTTAAGGCTTTTGTCCCTTAGGGACTTTTTGGCATCTTCTACCTTGCAGTGCAAATAATACCGATAGGGTGTAATTCCAAAAACGGATTTGAAAAGCCGAATTAAATGAAACTTGGAAAGTCCGCTGTGTGCACAAACAGTATCAAAATTGAAATGGTACCGGGAAGTGGAGGCCAGAAAATCGCGGGCGGTAAGCAGGCGTCTGAAGAGTTCTTCCCGTGTGGCGCGTTTCACCTTGTCGATACGTTCTACCTGCCTCCGTACTTTGTCTTGTGAAAACACCATGGCCTCGGCAATCGAAAAATAGGTCTCCTCTACAAAACGGGTTTGGGGCACGCCATCTCTCATGATACCGCGATGCAACCGTTTCAGTGCAGCTCCCAGCAGATCATTTTGGCCAAAGGGATACTCCATAAATTCAAAGTGAATGCCTCCATCTTCAAAGGGAAGATCCAACAATTGGCGATTCTTGCGACCATACACGTTAATAACGTCCTGAACTACGTTCTTATTCAGAAATACAGAAATGGCTTCAGAGCCATGACCTGGCAAACATTCCACCCATCTTCCGTCGTTCACTAACAAATAGGTACCACCATGCACACGAATACCTCTATCCCCAACCCGGTAGGTTTCGGTTCCATTGATGATGTACTTGATCGAAATATTAGATTCGTAGGAAACCGAACAATAAGCATCTTCATTGGAATAATAGATCTCATTCGAAAATTTTTCCGGGAACACATCATCACCCTCATTCCCGTCCAGCAAAATCAGGTCGGTGTTAAATTGGATCATAGCGGTTTTTTGTACTCACAAGTACCTGCTAATATTTTGGTCAGGGGTAAACTCCTATAATCATTACCCGGAAGGATCGGAATCTACTTTTTCACATAATTTTCACACCCCCCCAACCCAACTCCTGCTATATTTACGGAATAAAATTTACCGTATCTTTTCACGGTTAAATATCAGAAAATGAAATATCTCTTATTGTTTGCCCTTGCGATTAGTTCGGTTTCCTGTAATACGGCTCAAAATTCGTCGACAAAATCGCAATTAATGACGCGTGTCGACTACGCCAATACCATAACATCGGAAGAACTTAAGGAGCATCTGTATACATTTGCCGGCGATGAGATGGAAGGTCGAATGACCGGGACTGAGGGTCAGAGGAAAGCTGCAGAATACTTGAGCTCGTTTTATAAGTCTCAAGGGATTTCAGGGCCCAATGGCGGCGATGACTATTATCAGGTGATTCCGTCAACTTACTTCAAAAAGTCAAGAAGGTCCAGATATGAGCCCAAGGAGACTGAAAATGTGCTGGGTTTTATAAAGGGATCTGAAAAACCGGATGAAGTGATCGTCATTTCTGCACACTATGACCACGTTGGCACAGATAGAGACGGCAACGTATATAACGGTGCGGACGATGACGGTAGCGGTACGGTAGGCGTACTGGAGATTGCCGAAGCGTTCCAAATGGCAGTTAAAAACGGACAGGGACCCAAGCGGTCTATTCTATTCCTGCACGTTACCGCCGAAGAAATTGGATTGTATGGATCAAAGTACTATACCGATAACCCTATTTTCCCCCTTGAAAATACTGTTTGTAACCTTAACACAGATATGATCGGGCGTATTTCCCCTGAAAAAGCCGATAACCCTAATTACGTGTACCTCATTGGAAGCAACAGGCTAAGTCAGGAACTTCACGATCTTTCAGAAGCGGTTAACAAGCAGTACACTAACTTAGAACTGGATTATACCTTTAACGCCGAAGACGATCCCAATCGATTCTACTACAGAAGTGATCACTATAATTTCGCCAAGAACAATATTCCGGTCATCTTCTACTTCAATGGGGTGCATGAGGATTATCACAAGATCACCGACACTCCCGATAAAATCAATTATGAAGTACTGGCAAAACGAACAAAGCTCATCTTTCAGACGGCCTGGGAAATAGCCAACCGGGAAGGTCGCATTACAGCGGATAAGTTGTAAGTTTTGAGTTTTGAGTGTTGAATTGTGAGTGTTGAGGTTTGAGTGTTGAGTTTTAAATGTTGAGTTGGGACTCGAACCACATCTTCATATATAAAAAGAAATACTATCAAGAAAGGCCTTCCCCTGGAGGGTCTTTTCTTTTTCGGATAATGATAACCAGGATCACTAATACCATGGGAACCGAATTGAAAAGCGGGCTAAAGATATCCCGATTCCCCAGAAAGAACTCGAACCAGTGGAGCCCAGCCAACAGACTAAAAAACAAGAAAACAACATAATTCATCCACTTAGCCTCTTT
Source organism: uncultured Aureitalea sp. (assembly GCA_964614415.1). Lineage (GTDB taxonomy): Bacteria > Bacteroidota > Bacteroidia > Flavobacteriales > Flavobacteriaceae > CAZTLE01. The sequence continues at coordinate 4,614 of CAZTLE010000215.1, forward strand.
CCAATGGAAAGCCAGCCAAAGCAACATAGCACCTATCCCGACGAAGGCGGTGCCCAGTTCCATGGTTGAATGAATAAGCCAATCGGCAAGGATAACGCCTGAATCAGTAGAAGTTTCAACATCCGGCAGGCCTATGGTAGGGCTAAAGATTGCGAGTAAGCCACCCGCTATAAAAAGCAGCCCCAGGCCGAAATATACTACTAATGGTATTCTTTGTATCATTCGGCTATGCTGTTTAGCTTCTTTTCAAAACAAACACTGTTTTCAATTCCGGCATACTGGCCGTAATTGGGAATGCGGTTATAACCGTTCTTCTCATATAGTCCTATGGCTTCAGGTTGTCTTTTCCCGGTTTCGAGTACGCACTTCTCGTAGCCCATTTCAGAAGCCCATTGTTCCAACTCAATCAGCACTTTGGTTCCAATTCCTTTGCCTCTGCCTTCCGGAACCGTATACATCCGTTTTACTTCCATGGCACCAGGTTCAAACTCTTTTACGGCTCCACAGCCTATCGGGTGCGTTCCTTCATAGGCCACAACCGTATGTTTCAGCATATCGATCTTATTAAACTGTGCATAATAGGCATGCTCCTCGCCATCCCGTTGTGCGAGATCGGCATCCAGATGGCGTACCAGCTCTATAAAATCGGGATGCGCTGAATTGGTTCTGAGAATTCGAATCATAACCTGATAAAGGTACTAAAAGTGGACAGGAAACTTCATTGCAAAGAGAAGGACTTTAATTACTTACGAATAGTGTTACGGTTTTGTTGTAAACAAAGTAACACAAAACCATAACTTGTTAATTTACAGTAACTTAACATCAATTTAATTTGATATGACAGCAAAAATTTCTTATCTTTAGTTTACATATGAACTCCCCGAATTAGTATTCGCTTTGCCCGATTTGCCCCGGAAAATATAAAAGCGTGACTGAATATAATCTTAAAACCCACTGACCATGACAACACACCCTACATCCCTTCGAACCGAAATTATCAATTGGTTCTAAACATCCTGAAAATTCATTTCAGAAAACCCTGAGAAGGGATATACATACTTACATCTCATAGTTTCTTACGCGCGCAGTGCAGGTAACCCCTCACCCTGAAACTAGATTGGGAGGACGACTGAATAGGACGCCTATGGCGACCCCTGATATTCTATGCCTCTTCCCTACCCGGATCCGAACTGGTAATCACCAGAAACTTAATTATTAACATTAATCACAACCATCATGAAAAATCTCAAAACAATTCAATCTCTTTTAGTTTGTGTTGCCTTATTTGCGTTTACATTTTATGCACAGGGGCAGGACAACGGAAACGACGTGAACCCTCTTTCCGTGCTTGAATCAAGTACCGATCGAACCATCAACGGAACGACTACTTATGACGGACTCAATGCCGGACAAGTTGGTAACTACGGCTCCTATTTTGGTGCCAGCGCCGGTTTCAGCATAACAGCAGGGACCTTCTATAACACCTTTATGGGTTCACTTTCCGGATATCTTACCGATACCGGTAATTACAATACCTTCCTGGGTACTGCCGCCGGGTACAACACCACATCCGGTAACTTCAATACAGCTGTGGGCTTCGTGGCAGGATTCAGTAATGTCACCGGAGAACGCAATGTATTCCTGGGAAGCTATGCCGGTTTCGGAGAAACTGGAAGTGACAAGCTGTACATCGAGAATTCTACAGCCACCACACCTTTGATCTATGGTGATTTCGCAACCAACAAGGTGGGAATTAACACCAAGAACACCCCAAACAGTGTTGGAGGTGCAAATACCAGTGCGTACACCCTTTACGTTCAGGGCGGGATCCTGACGGAAGAATTACGTGTTCGAACCGGTTGGGCAGATTATGTTTTTGAAAAGTCATATGAACTTATGTCTTTAACCGATTTGGAGGCGTATATCGCCAACAACGGTCATTTGCCAAATGTACCTTCAGCCAGTACCGTTGAAGCTCAGGGAATTGAGTTTGGAGAGATCACACGTATCCAGCAGGAGAAGATCGAAGAACTCAC
>CAZTLE010000216.1:0-6629 GCA_964614415.1 uncultured Aureitalea sp.
GTGGTTTGTGGTTTGTGGTTTGTGGTTTGTGGTTTGTGGTTTGTGGTTTGTGGTTAACAATTTAAAATTCAACACGTAAAACTTAACATTCGCCATTCTCGTTGATTCGTTTATCTGTTTATTCGTTTTGCCCATAAATAAAACCGTCCTGGTCCATGGTTCATGGTTCATGGTTCATGGTTCATGGTCTTTGGTTAACAACTTACAATTCAAAATTCAACACTTAAAACTCAACATTCCCAATCCCTGTTGATTCGTTTATTTGTGTATTCGTTTTACTCCTCAATAAACCAGTCGCGAGTCATGGTTCTTGTTTCATGGTTCCTGATTCACAACTCAAAACTCAACACTTAAAACTTAACATTCCCCATTCTCGTTGATTCGTTTATCTGTTTATTCGTTTTGCCCATAAATAAAACCGTCCTCTCAATACTCAATACTAACATCTCACTACTCACTACTAAACCTGTTAAACTCTTCACAAATACATCTCCCTGCATACCAATAGCTTGTCTTTTTGCGTTGTGCAACTAACTCTCTCTCCAAACTGCGCCCTGCCCGTGCGTAGTTATTCTTTTGTTATCATATTTTAAACCGTGATTCACCGTTGTGAAGCACCCAGTTTTACCGTACATTTAATAACACTAAAACCATCAAGTTCATGAAAAAGTTCTGTTCTTTCCTGGTCCTGGCCACCGCCTTTATCTTTCTTTTTTCCTGTGACAAATCAAAAAAATCGGGCAACGCACAAACCGATAACCTCTTTAAATTTCGGGACTATATTGCCTACAACACCTACGGGAACAAATCCATCGCCGACCCAATTCGAATTGAACTTGCCAAACCCCTCGAGCGGTTTAATCCCATAGATACAATCCCATCGGATTATCTCTCCATTACTCCCAAAACCAAAGGGATGCTCCTCATCCAGAACGGAAGGACCCTCCTTTTCAAACCTGAGGAATATTTGCGCCCGGATACCGAGTATGCCGTAACGGTTCACCTGAAAGACCTCTACGGTGAAGTTGACAAGGAACTCTCCAATTATTCCTTCGCCTTCAGAACAATCACTCCGAACTTTAAAGTAAGCCTGGACGATCTGCAATCATACAGCAAAGAATGGCAATTTCTCAACGGTACTATTTTGTCTGCCGATCTTATATCACCTCAAAAGGCCAAAGAACTTCTCTCTATAACCCAGGGAAACAAATCACTTTCTATAAAATGGGGACAGGAAGAAGGAGATGCCAAGTATTTTGGTTTTACAATTGACAGTATTCAACGCTCCATTGACGATTCGGAGATTAAGATCGTTTGGGACGGAAAACCGATCGGTGCTGAAAGCAAAGGTGAAAACACCTTCCCCATACCCGGACAAAATAACTTCACGGTGGTCGACCTCAAGAGTTCGTTATCCCCACAGGCCATGCTGTCCATCAATTTTTCCGATCCGCTTCAGGAAGGTCAGGACTTTTCAGGTCTGATCTCCATTGAGCAAGCCAATGACCTTCGTTTCGAGGTAGACGGAAACCTGCTGCATGTGTACCCGAGCTCCAGAATCGTGGGAAATGTATACGTGAATATCTATCAGGGTATAAAAAACGACCTGGGCTACGGACTCAAAAAAGAATTTTCCGAACTCATCTCCTTTGAACAGTTAAAGCCCGGGGTTCGTGCAATTTCCAACGGCGTCATCTTGCCCGGGGCCGCGACTACGCCTTTCTATTTCGAAGCAGTCAATCTATCTGCCGTTGATGTTCGTGTTATTAAAGTTTTTGAAGACAACATGCTGCAGTACCTGCAAAGTGCTAATCTCAACGACCATAATTCCTATGAAATACGCCGGGTAGGACGCCGAATTGCTAAAAAGACGATTTCACTGGAGAGTGATCTGGGAGGAAACATGACCTGGAAGGCACACGCCATTAACCTGTCGGATCTTTTTACCGCCGATCCCGGAGCTATGTACCGCATCGAGATAAGCTTCCGAAAAGAATACAGTAATTATGCCTGTACCGATGGCGAGGAAGACACATCCAATGAGGACGACTATTACGACGATTACTATTACAAAGACGACTCTTACGATGTAAGTGCCGCTAACGAAGATGAAATGGAGGAGCGATATTGGGATAATGAGATCTATCGCTGGCGCAGTTACCGGTATAACTGGAACCAACGCGACAATCCGTGTCATGACGCATATTACGATCCGGATCGCTTCCTTCAGTCCAATGTATTGGGATCAGACATAGGTATTATTGTAAAGAAAGGGAACAACCGATCCTATCACTTTGCCGTTAACAATCTGCTCACCACGCAACCTGAAAGCGGTGTGCGCATTCAACTCTTTAACTACCAACAACAACTTATTGAAACCGTTACCACCGGCAGTGATGGCTTTGCATTGTACGACAGCGATAAGAACATCGCGTTTGCCATAGCTCAAAAAGGAAATCACTATGCCTACGCAAAAATGGAAGACGGAAATGCGCTTTCCATGAGCAACTTTGACATTTCCGGAAAACAACTTCAAAAAGGCCTGAAAGGATATCTGTATACCGAACGAGGGGTGCACCGTCCCGGAGACAGCATCCACCTTACCTTCGTTCTGAATGACAAGGCGAATCCGCTACCTAAGGATCACCCCGTAAAGCTTGAAGTGACCAATGCCCGTGGAAAACTCACTCAGCGTACCGTTGCCAATCAGGGAGTTAATGGATTCTATTATTTTCCCGTCGCTACTCAGTCCTCCGATCCCACCGGAAACTGGAATGCAACAGTTACCGTTGGAGGCGTTCAGTTCTCAAAAACACTGAAAGTCGCTACAGTAAAACCGAACCGGCTAAAGATCAAACTGGATTTTGACGACGAGATCCTCGACGCGAGCAAACCCATTACAGGGACCGCTTCGGCATTATGGCTTCACGGGGCTCCCGCTCGGAATCTGCGCATGGAAATGTCGGCCACTTTAAGAGCCGCGCGCACTGCTTTTCCGAAATATCCGAACTACGTTTTCAATGATCCGGTCCGTTCCTTCAATGAAATTGAACTCCCTATACTGGATCGATCCCTTTCGGAAGAAGGAGAAACCACATTCAACGAAAAAGTAGAATTGAGCACCAATGCCCCCGGGATGCTTCAGGCAACTTTCCTTACCAAAGTGTATGAAGGAGGTGGTGATTTCTCTATGGATGTGTTCAGTAAGAACCTGGCACCTTTCTCACATTTTGTAGGTCTTCGTTCACCGGAGCCTCACAACTACGGCTCATATTATACCGATCAGGATACGACTTTCGATGTTACCACCGTAGATGCCCAGGGGAATGCCAGCGGTAACCGCGAACTCGATGTCAAGATCTTCCGCATCCACTGGAGATGGTGGTGGAATCGTGGTTCCGATAATCTGTCGCGCTATGAAAATGCAGTGGTTCACCGGCCCGTCCAGGAGTTTACCATTCGAACCAAAGCAAATGGAACTTCTTCCTTCACGATCAATATTCCTGAGGACGAGGGAGGGCGTTATCTCATCAGAGTGATCGACAAGGTCTCCGGTCATGCCACCGGACGTGTGACCTATTTCTACAGAAACTGGTGGAAGCGTCCGTCGGATGACAACGCCGAGAGTTCCAAAATGCTCATCTTTTCATCGGATAAGGAAAAATACAATGTGGGTGAAAGCGCCAAAATCACCTTCCCGTCAGGGAGCGAAGGACGCGCCCTGGTGAGCGTTGAAAACGGCACCGAAGTACTTTCTACCGAATGGGTAAGAACCAAAAAAGGAGAAACTACCGTCGACATTCGAATGACCGAAGATATGACCCCGAATGTCTACGTCAATATTTCACTGCTTCAGCCCCATGAACAAACAAAAAATGACCTGCCGGTTCGATTGTATGGTGTTGTACCCTTACTGGTCGAAAACCCGGAAACTGTTCTGGATCCCGAACTCTCCATGCCCGATGTGCTGAAGCCGGAAGAGACCTTTACCGTTTCGGTTTCGGAAACCAATAATAAGCCCATGACGTATACCATTGCCATGGTGGATGAAGGGTTATTGGACCTCACGCGATTTGCCACCCCGGCTATTCATCAGGCGTTCTATACACGGGAGGCTCTTGGAGTTAAGACCTTCGATATCTACGATTATATCATCGGCGCCTTCGCTGGAAATATTGACAATATCTATGCTATCGGAGGAGGCGATGCCGCCGCGGGAGCCAAAAACCGAAAAGCCGACCGATTCAAACCCGTAGTGGAGTTCTTGGGGCCTTTCCAGCTCAATAAAGGGGAAACCGCCAACCACTCCATCACCATGCCCAATTATGTAGGTTCGGTACGAACGATGGTTATAGCAGGTGATAATAACACAAGTGCTTACGGAAATACGGACAAGACCACTCCTGTGCGAAAGCCGCTAATGGTACTGGCGTCTCTTCCAAGAAAATTGTCACCGGGTGAGAAAGTGACCCTGCCGGTAACCGTATTTGCCATGGAGAATAAGGTGAAGAACGCCACAATAACAGTAAATGCAGGAGACGCGCTGAAGCCGGTAAACGGAACTTCAAAAACAGTACGGTTCTCCAGTCCCGGAGAGCAAATCGTAAACTTTGAGTTTGAAGTACTCCCTACAACCGAATTTCAGACCATCGAAGTATCCGCATCGGGTAATGGAGAACAAGCAAGTCATAAGATCGAGATAGATGTGGAGAATCCCAATCCGATGACTCAGAAATCTACCCTCTATACCCTTTCTCAAAATGGGAATCAGACGATCGATTTCACCACCTTTGGTGTCGCCGGATCAAATGCTGCTACGCTTGAATTCTCAACCCTGCCTCCCATGGATTTCAGTAAGCGGTTACAATATCTTATTCGGTATCCGCATGGTTGCGTTGAGCAGACTACCTCGGCAGCCTTTCCACAATTGTTCCTGGACAATGTCTTCGATCTCACCTTTGATAAGAAAAAGAAGATGGACGATAATGTGAAAGCTGCGATCAATAAACTCAGGGATTATCAAACACCCTCCGGTGGCATGGGGTACTGGCCCGGGGAGAACGAAGTGAATGACTGGGCTACCAATTATGCCGGACACTTCATGTTGGAAGCTGAAGAACAAGGGTTTGCGTTACCTATCACATTTAAGAGTAACTGGTTGCGCTATCAGAAAAATGCTGCCCGGCAATGGCGCAATAATTCCCGCTGGAATTCCACGCTGGTACAGGCGTATCGACTATACACCCTTGCGCTTGCCAAGCAACCCGAACTGGCTGCCATGAACCGACTTCGGGAGTCGAAGCATCTAAGCAATGATGCTAAATGGAGATTAGCACTTGCATATAGTCTCGCCGGAAAGCCTAACATAGCACGTCAGATTTCAGGTGCCGCAAATATTTCTTTTCAGCCTGAAAAGTACGATTATCACACCTATGGTTCGCCTTTCAGAAACAAGGCAATGGCCCTTGAGGCCATGGTTGTCCTTGGAGATGATCGCCAACGCGATATGGCAATTTCAGTAGCAAAAGAACTGTCCTCGCAACGATGGTACAGTACTCAGGAAACAGCCTACGGATTGCTTGCCATGTCCCGAATGGTAGCGGCAAATGGAGGAAAGGCCATTAACCTATCGTATACCCAAAATGGAAACACGGCGATCGTCACTTCCGACAGAGCCATCGCGGAACGTGAAATTCCGGTATCAACGGGAAGTAATTCCGTTACCGTTGACAACAAGGCAGGAAACGTGCTATACATCACCCTCTCTCAGGAAGGTAAACTTCCCCTCGGTGAGGAATTGGCAGAGCAACGTAATTTGAACCTACAGATGCAGTTCCTGGATGGTGAAGGAAAAACAATGGATGTTTCCACACTTCGTCAGGGAACCGAAATCAATGCAGTCGTCACGGTCACTAATACCTCCAACGACTGGGAGGACAATGTTGCCCTGACCCAAATATTCCCAAGTGGTTGGGAGATCGTAAATACAAGTTTTACCGATTTGGGTGGAGGTGCTTCAAGCAGTGCCCGCTATACGGATATTCGGGATGACAGAGTGAATTTCTACTTTGATCTTGGAGCGCGTAAGTCTAAGACTTTCAAGGTAAAGCTGAATGCATCGTACCTGGGTACCTATTACCTCCCGGGCGCTCAAACCGAGGCCATGTACGATAACAATTACTATGCTCGGAATAAAGGGCAATGGGTTGTGGTTGAAAAGTAGTGTTGAGTAGTGAGATGTGAGTATTGAGAAGTGAGACTGGAATCAGGAAACAAGAACCAGGAAACAGGACGGGTTCCTTGAGAAGCAAAACGAATCAACAAATAAACGAATCAACAGGGATAGGTAGTGTTAAGTTTTAAGTGTTGAATGTTGAGTTACGAATACCGAAGACTGAGTGTTCGCCGAAGCTTTAGCTGAGGAGAGCGTATCGAAGTATGAATTTTGAGTTATGAAACATGAATCAGAAATCCGGACGGTCTCATTGAGGAGCAAAACGAATAAACAAATAAACGCATCAACTGAAATTGATAGTTTTAAGTGTTGAGTGTTAAATTTTAAGTTGAACCGGGAACCAAGAGACATGAATCAAGACTGTTTATTCGTGTAACTGTTTAATCGTTTAATC
>CAZTLE010000217.1:0-6521 GCA_964614415.1 uncultured Aureitalea sp.
AATCTTTGTGTAGTAGGGGACGATGCTCAGAGTCTCTACGCCTTCCGCGGAGAGAATATCAATAACATTCTCAATTTTCAGAAGGACTATGACGATGTGCAGGTGTACAGGTTAGAACAGAACTACCGGTCTACCAAAAACATCGTAAATGCGGCCAACAGTATCATAGAAAAGAACAAAACCCGGTTGGAGAAGGTTGTTTGGACCGCCAATGAAGAAGGGACAAAGATCAAAGTGAACCGCACCATGACCGACGGGGATGAGGGGCGCTTTGTCGCGAGCTCTATCTTCGAAACGATGATGAATCATCAACTACAGCACAGCGATTTTGCCGTACTCTATCGTACCAATGCGCAGTCCAGGGCCGTGGAAGATGCACTTCGCAAGAAAGACATCCCATATCGCATATATGGCGGTTTGAGTTTCTATCAGCGAAAAGAGATCAAGGATGTGTTGGCTTATTTACGGCTTATTCTGAATCCGAAGGATGAAGAGGCCCTGAAACGGGTGATCAACTATCCGGCCCGTGGCATTGGACAGACTACGGTAGATAAACTCATAGTAGCGGCCAATCAGAAGGGAGTGTCCATGTTCGAGATCATGCAACATGTGGATCAGCTAGACCTAAAGATCAATCGGGGTACTCAGGGTAAGCTTCAGGATTTTGTTACCATGATCCAAAGTTTCCAGGTGCTGAATCAGAATTACGACGCCTTTCAGATAGCCGAGCATGTTACTAAAAAGACGGGACTCCTTCAGGAATTAAAGAAAGACGGAACACCGGAAGGTATCGCCCGTATTGAGAATATTGAGGAATTGCTGAACGGAATGCGCGATTTCGTAGAGGAGCAAAAAGAACTGGCCGATACTACCGGAGACCTTTCGGAATTTTTGGAAGATGTGGCACTCGCGACAGATATGGACAATGAAAAAGGGGATAGCAACCGGGTGGCACTAATGACGGTGCATCTTGCCAAAGGCCTTGAATTTCCCTATGTGTACATTGTGGGTATGGAAGAGGATCTTTTTCCCAGCGCCATGAGCATGAACACCCGAAGCGAGTTGGAGGAGGAGCGACGCCTGTTCTATGTGGCGGTAACGCGAGCCGAAAAACAGGCATTCCTTACCTACGCCCAGTCCCGCTACCGATGGGGAAAGCTCATCGATGCGGAGCCCAGCCGGTTCATTGAAGAAATTGACGACGCCTACCTTGAATACCTTACACCGATCACCGAACACAGATATCGACCTTTGATCGACGCTGATATTTTCGACGATGTTGATAAAAGCAAGTTGCGACTAAAGAAGCCCAGATCCGGGACACCACCTAGAGGCCCTTCGGAAGCACAGCTAAAAAAATTAAGAAGATTAAAACCTGTCTCGAGTTCCAATGGGAAAGGAGTCGATCCGTCCGATCTGGACCTAAAGGTGGGTACTATGGTTGAACATGTGCGTTTCGGTAAAGGTGAGATTCTGAAAATAGAGGGATCGGGTGCCGATACCAAAGCTGAGATTCAATTTGAGAACGGCGGACTAAAAAAGCTCCTGCTTCGTTTTGCCAAGTTGAATGTGATCGGCTAGTCGCTTTTGGTAAACCACATCATTTATTTACATTTACCGCCTGTAACAAGACCCCATGTTAAGAAAATTAACCTCCCCGATTTTTTTCGTAATCGGCTTCCTGATGAAGACATTTAATATTCGCAGTAAGCAAGCCGGTTTCAAAGTTCGTTTCCCCGAAATTATGACCTACACTGAATTGGGTCAATCGATACTCGGTAAGTATGAGCAGGATGAACGTATACTCATTCAGAAGCTTGTACGACCTGAGGACAGTGTGCTCGAAATGGGCGCATGTATTGGTGTTACAGCGCTCTGCATTAACGAACGTCTTGCGGACAGCACCCAACAGGTTTCAGTAGAGCCCAATCCGAACATGCATCCGTATCTCTTTGAGAACAAAGAGACCAACAAAGGTGATTTTCACGTTGAGACCTGTATAGTTTCCACCGCCAAAGAAGTGCCTTTTTTCCTGGGAGGACATGCCTTCCTTAGTTCCAGTACGCTGGGAGGAGGAGAGCGGGTGATGATTCCCGGTAAAACCTATGACGATCTCGTCGCCGAGTACTTTGACTTTTCCGTTATTGTAATGGATATTGAAGGCGGTGAACTCGATTTCTTCCGTTCGTTTGACCTATCCGACACTGAGGTCCGCCTTATTATTTGGGAAACCCATCAGTTTCCGGATATGCTTACCAAAGAAGAACTGGAGGAATGTTATACGCTTCTAAGGAACATGGGCTTCAAACCGGCAGATTCCTCGGGCAATGTAGAGGCCTGGGAACGGGTAATCAGTTAATCTCCGGCAATACCCAGGTATGTATTTATAAATGAAATGAGTTGCGCCTGTAGATCGGCCTGTGCCTCGGGACTCCAATCATTTCCGTGCCCACCTTCATAAATCGTAAAACTGTGATCTATCTGAGCGTTACTCAGAGCTGAATCCAACACCATCCCGTTGGTGAGAGGTACGAGCGGGTCCTGATCCCCGTAGAACATGATCGTAGGACTACTGTCCGGAGATACCTGAAAGGCAGGACTGGTGGCTTCCAGAAGATTCGCCCCGTTGGGATAAGCGGTCGTATCTACAAGTAGTTGAAATAGCGCATCAAAGTTTGGATTGCTCATATAGAACGGATCTGTGAAATCGGTAGGCCCAACAATATCACAAACCATTTTTACATGATCGTCGGTGTCATACACATAATCGTACATCAGCGAAATATGTGCTCCTGCACTCGCGCCTATAAGTCCGAATTCAGGTAGTATCTGAAGTTCCTCTTTTTCAGCCGTTATCTTTTCAATGACTTCATCCACATTGATAAATTGATTCGGAAAGGCCTTGGTAGATGGTAGGGCCGCCAGGACGTAATTCATATTGACAATGGCGTGATCGGGCAAATTTTCCTGAATCAAACCGACGAATTCGGTCATACTGCTTTTGTCTCCTTCAACCCATCCACCCCCATGAACCAGCACCAGTACCTTGGTGGTTGTAGCCGATCTCCCCGCCGGAAGATAAATGTCATACACTTGTTGGGGATTGGCCCCATAGGAAACATCAAAGAAACTTGCTGCGGCCAACGGCTCCGGATCGTCATTACCCGGGTCGCCGGATCCGTCGTCACCCACCATTTGGGAGTCGGTCGGGACTTCATCGGATGTACAGGATATTTGGGTTATCCCTACTACAAATAGCAGCAGGAACACATAAGTGAGCTTTTTCATTGCAGGTGGCTTTTGGTAGTTAACGCAAAAAAAGAAGTTTTATGTCGAATACAATTCTCGTTGCTCAAAAAACAATATCTTTAAGTATATGACTTCAAAATAATGGCAACGTTTATTAAGCTATATGAAGAAAATCCGAATTCCCGCCAGTTAGAGCAGATTGTCGACGTGCTGGAAAATGACGGACTGGTCATTTTTCCGAGCGATACGGTGTATGCCCTGGGGTGCAGTATTGAAAGCCATAAAGGGCTGGAGCGATTGGCGCGTATCAAGGGAGTAAAGGCGGAGAAAGCACCTTTTTCACTTATCTGCCATGATCTTAGTAACCTCTCGGATTACACCCGCCAAATTGATACCGGTGTGTTTAAAATACTGAAGCGGTCCCTGCCCGGCCCCTATACATTCATTTTGCCGGGAAATAACAAATTGCCAAAAGTCTTCAAGAAGCGAAAGGAGGTAGGTATACGTGTACCCGACAATGCCATTATTAGAGAGTTGGTCAAATCTTTAGGAGTCCCGATGATTGCGACTTCGATTCATGACGAGGACGAAATATTGGAGTATACTACAGATCCGGAACTGATCTATGAAAAATGGAGGGACGTTGTGGATGTGGTCATTGACGGAGGATATGGGGGGAATGTACCGTCTACTGTAATTGACCTTACCGGAGTTGAGCCGTTGCTGATCAGAGAGGGAAAGGGGAGTTTGGAGATATAAGGGCGATCATCTGTCTAATCTTCGGCAGTTTGCGGATCGGTAAACACATCAAACGCATGATAGTATCCGATGAGTTCCTTAAAGTTGGTCTGTAGTTGCGGAAATTCCGAAAAGAAATCATCAAAAGTTGTTGATACCGATCGCAACATATAATGATATACCGCCCTAACGGCAGCTCTGGTGAGCGATTCGTTGTACTTGGATGCTTTTCCCACTTGTTTGGCGTAGTTTTTAATCTGCTCACAGACATTTACTATGGCCACTTCGAGGCCGTAGTTTTTTATGTGTATCCATGCCAGACGCAGATGTGCCTTGTGTGTCACGAAGCTGGGATGTATGAGTGCAAACCGAAACTGACGTTCAAATTCTTCGTCGGTAAACTGGTCGTGTTTCTCCATAGGTTGGAGCCGTTTAATGCAACAGGCAGTCTTACAGGACGGCCCGTTGCAATCCGGGTTGGTTAGCATTATGGTTCCAAATGACTTGTTCATGATCCTACGATTTATTGGATGGGACCTATGAGGTATCCGGCTACCAGCCCAACCGCCATTATCCCAGCCATGAACGCAGCCGCCTTGAAGCGAAAAACAGAGGGCAGGAACTTAGGCGTGGTACTGGCATATTCGTTGTACCGGGCACCAAACTCTGCTCTCAGGTCCTTTTCCTCATAACTTGTTCCCACAAAAATGTACGCGGTGGCAAGACCGGAAAACAACAAGTGTCCCGCTGTAAGCTGTGCATTACACCAAAAGGCGATCAGTAGTCCCAAATACAATGGATGACGTGCCAGTTTGTATAGAAATGGTGTCACGAAAGTATAGGACCGTTGTTCTTTGTTAGCCACGGCCATATATACCTGCTTAAGGCCAAAAAGGTCGAAATGGTTTATTTGAAATGAACTCCACACCACCAATCCGAAACCTATGAAGGAAAGGGCAGTTAGAGCCGATCCGACCCAGCTACCACTTAGATCATAGATAGTGATTGGGATGGGTTGCCAGAAAACAACCACCAATCCCAATAAAGCGCTGGCCGTGAATACATAGGTACTTCGTTCCAGTTCTTTCGGAATGTACTGGGTCCACCATTCTTTGAACCACTTTCTTGCCATAACAGAGTGAGGTACAAAGAATAACAACAGTAGCATGACGTTGATTCCCAGTTTCATCCACAACATTTGGTCAGTTCCTCCTGTATCTATCTGCGTAGGAGTGAGGAGGTTGTTTTCCCAAAGAGTCAGGTAACTGAAAACTCCCAGGAATAACAGGTAAGCGATACCTCCGTAGAGGCCAAAAATTACTTTTTTCATTTGTGTTGAATTATGATTGGTTAGAAATATCCTTGAACATGAGCATGTCGATCACGCGTTTGGAGCCTCCATCATAGAATCCGGTTTCATTTGCATATCCTTTTGGATTTTTAAATGTTCCGAAGATGAGATCAATAAAACCAAGGTCCGAGTAGTTGTACGCATGTACTCCCCTGGCATGGTGTATAGCATGGGCCTCCGGCCTTTGAATCAGGTATCCTATCCAGCGCGGTGTTTTTATGTTGCTATGCTGGAAGATGGAAAAGAAGGTCAGCGTTAGTATGATCACCGTGGAGGCCTGGGCCGAGAAACCGGCGACAACTACCAGACATAGGCTGCCTAGTAACGAGAACCCAATGATATCCATTGGACTGAAGTAAAAGGTACTATAGGTATCCAGTCGCTCGGTGCTATGGTGCATCTGATGGAATACCCTCCATAATACATTGCTCTTGTGCATGATACGGTGCCATGCGTACAAAGCCAACTGATAAATTAGTATGCCAAGGGCTGCTCCTCCCAGAGTGCCAAGGCCGGACAGATCAAAAACCTGATAGTTGACCAGGTAGGTATCCCAGATGAGTGGTAAATAGGAGGAGAGGTAAAAGAAGATCACGAAGGAGATTATCCCGCGAGCTTTCCAATTCTTCATATAAGGCAGTTCCCTGGCGGGGAAAAGCGCTTCCCAGATCATGAGCCCTCCGAACATAGCAAATACGACTATGGAGATTGGATCTATAAGCAGATCCAGAGGGTTTGGCAGTTGAGTGATTACTTCTAACATGATTATACGATTCTTTGTTGGTTCAACTTTCTTTTTAGTTCTGTGCGCCTTCTGTCCCATATGGTTTTGAGTGTGAGCGCGTTCTCTCTTTTGTTCATTATCATGATGTTCGTTTTTTGATTTGCAGGCAAAAGTATATGAGGGGGTAATGCGTTGAAAATAAATGGGGTATACGGGATGTGAACCACAAAATCATTTGAGGTAGACAGGAAGTTACACTTCGTTAAAAGCAGGGGTACAACAGGTAGACAGGATTTATTAACTATTTGAAAATCAAATAATTAATAAATATGGTTGTGCAAATTCAATAAAATGTGATGCAAAAAATGGTTTAATTTATGTTGAAAGAAATCTATTTTATATTTATTTTGATTTAGAAATATGTCATTCATCTGTGGAAAAAAGTGTTCAACATACTAT
>CAZTLE010000218.1:0-6418 GCA_964614415.1 uncultured Aureitalea sp.
AGCGAGCAATGGAGAAGGGACGAGAGTAGTGCTTACTTTGAAGAAGGACTGATGCAGTGGGAAGATTGAAGCCAGAAGATTGAAGTTGGAAGATTGAAGCTGGAAGAACAAGTAATCCTGCCTCCAGGCAGACAGGTAAATAAACAAATAAACGAACCATCGAATGACCCTAAGAGCCATCATAGTAGAAGACGAGGAAACCAGTCGTCAAATCCTTAAGAATTACCTGCAAAAGTATTGCCCGAAGGTTCAATTATTAGGGGAAGCGGCTAATGTAGAGGAGGCCCTGGTACAGATTAGAAACCATGACCTGGACCTGGTATTCCTGGACGTGGAAATGCCGTATGGAAATGCTTTCGACCTGCTCGACAAAGTAGGTGATCGGCAATTTGAAACAGTCTTCGTAACGGCATACGACCACTACGCGATCGACGCGCTTAATGCACACGCGTCCTACTATCTGCTCAAACCTATCTCCATAGATAAGCTCATTGAGGCAGTAGATTACGTTTCAGAGATAAAAGAGAAGGAGAACAGTCTGCACAATGCCGTATTGCAACCGGTAAGCGCACAGGTTCCCGGGAAGATCACTATCCCGCTGCAAAATGGTTTTGAAGTGCTTGAAGTGGAGGATATTCTGTACTGTCAGGCAGATGACAATTATACCAAGATCTTTATTGGGAATAAGAAAAAGCTGGTGAGTAAAACACTTAAATACTTTGAGGACATTTTGACGGAAAAGGGCTTCGCAAGAGTTCATAAGTCCTATCTGGTAAATGTGAACTCCATTACTGAATACAGGAAAGGGAAAGGTGGTAGTGTGGTACTCTCCAATGGGAAGGAGATTATGGTGTCCGCTTCCCGAAAGGCAGATTTGCTCTCGTATTTTAAATAGCCTATGATCATTCGACCTGTAAACGGGAAACATCCCGAAATTCCTGAAGACTGTTTTATAGCCGACAATGCCACCATCGTAGGAGATGTGGTCATGGGTAATCAATGTAGTGTTTGGTTCAATGCTGTCATCCGCGGGGATGTGCATTATATAAAGATCGGCAATAAGGTGAATATCCAGGACGGAGCGGTCATTCATGCCACATATCAAACCTCACCCACCAATATTGGAAACAACGTATCTATTGGTCATAATGCCATCGTACATGGTTGCACCGTCCATGATAATGTGCTCATTGGGATGGGAAGCATAGTAATGGACGATTGTGTAGTGGAAAGCAACAGCATCATTGCGGCAGGCGCTGTGGTTACCAAGAATACCCATGTAGAGGCGGGCAGTATCTACGCCGGGATTCCTGCAAAAAAGGTAAAAGATGTTAGTGAGGCTCTTATATCCGGAGAGATTGATCGCATTGCCAATAACTATGTGAAATACTCAAGCTGGTTTAAGGACTAGAAGTCGCTTTTTTTCACATTGAAACCATCACCAATCAGTTGCTGAAGGACCTCCGGATCTCCGTTGGTATGGAACAGGCATGTGCCCGGAGACTCATTCTCTGTTAGTAGCTCATTTTCCTGAAGTACAGCTTTGGTTTGTCTTGCGACAGCTTCTCCCGAATCAATAATTTTGACCCCGGGGGACACAAGGTTTTTGATCTTGGGAATCAGGTAAGGGTAGTGGCTGCATCCCAACACGATATGATCTACATTGGCTTCCATCATTGTGCCGATATACTTACGAAGCAACTCATCCATTTCGTCGGAATCGATCCTTCCGGCCTCGATAAGGGATACCAGTCCGTCACCAACTACTTCCGTCACCGAAATGCCTTCGGTATATGAATCGGATGTCCGGTGAAATAATTCGCTGGAAAGGGTCCCGCGTGTTGCCAGAATACCAATACTCCCGGAGGTGCTTTTCAAAGCGGCCGGTTTGATGGCCGGCTCGATACCAATGAAAGGGATGTCGTAATTTGATCTGAGATGCGCTATGGCGTTCGTTGTTGCCGTGTTGCAGGCCACAACGATAATCTTACATCCCATGTTTAACAGAGCTTCCGTATTCTTTCGGCTAAGGGCGATGATACGATCCTGGGTTTTATTTCCATAGGGAGCATGGTCGCTATCGGCAAGATAAATGGTGTCTTCATGAGGAAGTATTTTATGGATTTCCCTCCAAATTGAAGTACCCCCTACGCCCGAATCAAAAATGCCTATGGGTTTGTTGGATGCCATGACTGCAAAAGTACGTATTCTTCGCTACTGCCTGTGTGGGCCAAAAGAAAAAGCCCATCCGTCAATGACGCACAGGCTCTTTTGAAATATGTTCGGAAAATTAAATTCCCAGTTCTTTTTTCACATCGGCAAGAAGGTCATAGCCGTCTGCCAGGATCACTGTAGATCCGGGAGAAGAATCCAACACGTACTCATACCCCTGGGCACGAGCTACTTTTTGAATGGCGGCACGGGCCTCATCCAAAATAGGTTGGAAAATATCTACCTCTTTTTGCTGAAGATCTTTCAACGCTGTTTGACGATAGGAAGCAATGTTGTTCTGCATACCCTGAATTTCCTCTGCTCTCTTTGCATTCTCCTCATTCGTCTGGCTCTCAGCCTCGGCCTCATATTGCGTATACTTGGCTTCGAACTCCTTCATCAGGTTAGAGATCTCCGTATCATAGGTCTTTTGCAATTTCTGAAGTTGACTCTGAGCATTCTTCATGGCCGGCATCGCTGCCACCAATTCTTGTGTATTAATGTGAGCCGTTTTACCCTGGGCAAAACCTGCGGCCCCCACAAACAACAACATGGCTACCATAAGTAATTTGAATCGTTTCATCGTAATTGAATTTATAAAATTTAAGTGTATAGTTTATATTCTTCTCTAATTTCCGTCTCCGTCTCCGTCAGGAGGTCCTCCTTTATTTCCGCTTCTTGCTTTCGCGATGGAATCTTTGCGACGTTGTCTTTCTTCCAGCAATCGTTGTCTTTTGGCTTCAAATTCCGCCCGCTGTACCGCTCGTATCGAATCGCGCACACGCTTACGCTCGGCAGCCGCAGCTTCACGCTCGTTTTTGCGTTGCTCAATAAGTTGTTCCCGTTCGGATACCGCCTCCTCTTCTTCTACCGTAAGATCTTCGCGTTTCTCGATCTCTTTTTTCTCCTTACGGCTTTTTGCCTCTTCACGTTTCGCAGCGCGGTTGATGCTTCGAAGCACCTGATCACTAATGTCATTTCGCTCCGCAGCAAAAAGCATCACTACATCGGCTGATTTATCGAAGATGAAATCGTATTTGCGATTGGTGGCTATTTCCTGAACAATTGCAAAGACCTGATCTTGTATAGGTTGAACCAATTGTCTTCGCTGAATCACCAGGTCTCCACCGGGTCCGAACCTGTCCTGCTGATATTTCAGCATTTCGTCTTCTTTGATCTTAATCTCTTCCTCGCGTTCTTCAACCAGTTCCTTTGTTAAGAGAACCCGTTCGTTGCTGAGGTTAAGCTTCATCTGATCAATCTCGTTCGCCTGCTTTTCAATGTCTTTCTTCCAACGTTGTACTTTGCCGTCCAACTGCGTAGATGCCTCCTTGTACTCGGGGACATTCTCCAGGATATATTCCATGTCGATATATCCGATTCTCACACCTCGTTGTGCTTCAGCTGCGAACGAAAAGCACAGCAGCGCGAGGGCAAAAAACAATAGGTTTTTAGTTTTCATAATTGCTGGTAGTTGTTTTAAGAAAATATCGTGCCAAAATCAAAATCGCTGTCCAATGATAAAGTGCGTTTCCCAGCCGTTGGGCTCTGTTCTTCCAAGGACGGGATCGAAACCATATCCAAAATCAATTCCCAATAATCCAAACGCGGGCATAAATATACGCAATCCAACTCCGGCAGAACGATTTAAGCTAAACGGATTGTATTCACTGAATCCGTCATAAGCACCACCACCTTCAATAAACGTAAGCGCGTATATAGACGCCAACTGTTTCAGAGTAATAGGGTATCTAAGTTCTAACGAAAATTTGTTGTAAATGGTATTTCCATCTATCGTAGATAGTGATTGGTTAGGATATCCTCTTAATTGAATTACTTCACGCCCATCCAGGCTAAAAGCTCCTAAACCATCTCCACCAACGAAAAATCGCTCAAATGGCGGAACTCCCCGATCGTTATTATACGCCCCTAAAAATCCGAACTCGGTATTGGTTCTGAGCACTAATTTATCAATAATTCTGGTATACCAGGTGCCACGGAACTTTATCTTATAGTATTCAAGCCAACGGAAGCGTTCCTGATCGATCTCTGCAACCCGCTCGGAAGCATCCACATCCCCCGGATTCTGCTGAAGAAACTCGTTAAGATCCTCGCGTTCAGCAGCTAAAGCAGTATAGTTTGTACTGCTGAACAGAGAATACGGTGGTGTTAGTTTAGCCGTAATTGAAAATTCCGAACCGGCCACCGGATAGATCGGGTTCGTGGCCGTATTGTTTCGGCTAATACCTATGGTGTAGGCGAAGTTGTTCGAGAAACCGTCACCAAAAGTAAAGAGTCCGGTGTTATAGTTCTTTAAGTTGTAATGCTGAAAACTAACGGCCTGTGAAAGCGTAAAGAAATCATCGGGCCATCTAAGTCGTTGCGCAATACCCACGGATCCTCCCGTAATGAGGAAGCGACGATCCCGATCCACATCGTTATTTACAAAGTCAAACAGGAACTGAACCGTATGCGAGAAAGACGTACTTAACTGAATAGGCTTCTTTCCACCCAACCATGGTTCTACCAACGACAAGCTATACGTTTGGAAGAAACGACTGGCTTGAGCTCTTAGGGAAAGTGTTTGGCCGTCTCCCATCGGGATTGGCTTATAGGCTTCTCCGTTGAATATATTCCGCAGGGAGAAGTTGTTGAACGAAAGTCCCAGGGTACCAACGAATCCGCCACCGCCATATCCACCTTGCAGTTCGATCTGACTGGATCCTCTTTCTACAACGGAGTATTCCATGTCCAGGGTTCCGCTGTAGGGATCCACGTTCTTGAAGTTCGGGGTTAGCTGTTCCGCATCAAAGAAGCCAAGTTGCCCCAATTCACGGATCGTTCTCACCACGTTTCGCTTACTGTATTTTTGTCCGGGACGCGTACGCAATTCACGATAGATCACATGATCGTTCGTTTTGTCATTTCCTACTACCGTAACATGGTCAAAATAAGCCAGCTTTCCTTCCTTGATCCGAATTTCGAAATCGATCGTGTCTTGTCGCACGGCCACCTCTACCGGGTTGATCTCAGAGAACAGGTACCCGTTATTCTGGTATAGGTTGGTAAGGTCGTCTGCTTCCGGATCCGTATTATCGGCAATACGCTTTTGAAGGAGAACACCATCATAGGTAGCCCCTTTTTCAACTCCGAGTGCCTGACGCAATTGGAGGTCGGTATATACACTGTTCCCGATAAATCGAATATCTCCGAAGTAGTAGCGCTTACCTTCTTCCACCTGAAGGTTCAGCGTTACATTTTTATCGTCATTGATTATGAGCGTATCTTTTGTAATACGCGCATCGCGATATCCGTTTGCCTTGTATTTTTCAATGATGGACGCCTTGTCTTCCTCGTAATTTGCCTCAACGTATTTGGAGCGCTTTAAAATCCGTATGGGATTCTTTTGCTTGGTATTCTTCATGGCTCCGCGCAGCTTCTTATCTGAAAGCGCTTCATTGCCGTTAAAGTTAATTTTTCGAACCTTAACGCGCTCACCCCGGTCGATCATAATTCGCATGTTTTGACCGGCATCGGCCCCCGTGGAGTCGGTATGCTGCGTAGTACTTATTATTACCTGGGTGTTGAGGAATCCCTGTTCCCGGTACTTATTCCGGATGTAATTCTTAGTAGTGGTGATGAGGTTCTTTGTGATCTTTACCCCGGGCTTCAGATTGTTGTCCTGAACAATCTCTTTGATCTTCCCTTTCCGAAGACCTTCAATGGTCACCTCATTGAGTTTGGGAAGTTCAACGATATATAATTCCAAATCGACATTATCCCCGTCCACGTTAGTTACGTAAAAGGCAATATCGCTAAACAGGTTTTGCTCCCAAAGACGTTTGGTTACAGCACTTAAACGCTCTCCCGGAATAAAAATACGTTCTCCCTTTCTTAAACCGGTGAACGCAATTACCGTTTGTTTGTTGAAGCTTTGAGCTCCTGTAACTTCGATATTGTTAAGGGTATATCTTTTTCCCGCATCCAGCTGTTTCTGCTGAGCCGAGAGACTAAAAACAGAGACCATGGTGCACAACAGGAGGCAGCATAGTTCTTTCTTCAAAAGTCGGAGGGTTTTAAGGTTTGAGTTGTTCACTTGTCTTTCCAAATCTTCGCTCTCTGTTTTGGTAATTCAATATGGCTTCGTATAGGTGCTCTTTTGTAAAATCGGGCCAAAGGGTGTCCGAGAAATACAGTTCAGCATACG
>CAZTLE010000219.1:0-6350 GCA_964614415.1 uncultured Aureitalea sp.
AGTAAATTATTACACGATCAATGACAACATTTGCACCTGTAAAGTTACTATATTGTTAAAGTATTAGTTTACTTTTAATTATATAAAATATTGAATATCAATAAATAATATATTGTATTATATAAAAGTTATGTTTTTTATAGCCCCAGTAGCCATTATTGTTTACGTATGTATACAAAAAGTCTATAATTCTATGTTTACAATTGTAAACAGGGCTTTCTTTACCTTTGTCAACAATAGAAAAGTTGCATGAATATTCAGGATTGGTATTCCACAAATTTTGAGTCTCGTTTGGCAGGTCGGTATGTTACTCTTGACACCCTCGACCCCATCCTCAAGGAGTTAGGTTCTCATGCTCTGATTTCGGAGATCGGTACTTCGGAATTTGGTATTCCGATACCGATGATAACCATCGGATCCGGCACGAAAAAAGTATTGGCCTGGTCACAAATGCACGGTAATGAATCTACCACCACCAAGGCCATTTTTGATTTACTAAAACTCTTTAGTGCTCCCGGAGAATTTGTGGAAGAGATTGCATCTGTACTTTCTGCTTTTCAATTCAGGATCATTCCCATCCTGAATCCGGATGGTGCCAAAATGTATACACGTGAGAATGGGAATGGAATAGATCTCAATCGCGATGCTCAGAATCTGTCACAGTCCGAGAGCATAGCGCTTCGGGAGGTATTTGATTCATTTACCCCAGACCTATGCCTTAATATGCACGATCAGCGTACTATTTATGGCCTTCTGGGCCGTAAATCCGCGACAGTATCCTTTTTGGCGCCGGCCGCTGACCCTGAGCGATCCGTAACCCCTGCCAGGCTTGAGGCTATGGGGCTTATTGCGAAAATGAATAAAGTACTTCAACATCACATTCCGGGCGGCGTAGGGCGCTATGATGATGCCTTCAATGCTAATTGCGTAGGTGATACCTTCCAGATGATGGGGGTTCCGACAATTTTGTTCGAAGCAGGCCATTTTCCGGGCGATTATGAGCGCGAACGAACGCGAGAAATGATCTTCTATGCCCTATTCAGCCTCTTTTTTCCTTCCGAAGAGCGTAAAGAATCCCGGATTTTACACGAATACAACGAAATTCCGGAGAATAGAGAGAGTTTTCGGGACGTGGTCATCCGGAATGTGCTCGTGAACGGAGAGAAAACTTCTTTAGCCGTCCAGTATGAAGAGCGCTTAAAAGATAACAATATTGATTTTCAGCCACTTATAGATAAAATAGGGGAATTGGCGGGTATTTCAGGGCATCTGGAGATAGATGGCGATGGCGCGTCAATCTTATTAAATCATCAAGAAAAAGTTAATGTTGGTGATAATGTTTCAACAATTGTTGATAAAAATGAGCAATCTCGTGTCATTTTCTCAAAATTCTAGACTTATCTTTTTTCTAAATTAGTACTTTTGCGCCCAATTAAGTCAATCAACTAACAAACACGATGGCAAAGTATAAGCTAGATGACACCGATCATAGCATATTGGATATGTTGATCGAGAACACGCGCACCCCATTCACAGACATTGCAAAGAAGTTGCAGATCTCGGCGGGAACAGTTCATGTGCGTGTAAAGAAAATGGAAGAGGCCGGGATTATTACAGGATCATCACTCACTGTAGATTACAAGAAATTAGGGTATTCGTTCATTGCGTATGTAGGAGTATTTCTTCAGAAAACCTCACAGACGCAGTTTGTTCTGGAGCGAATTAATGAAATCCCTTTTGTCACGGTAGCCCACGTTACCACTGGTAAATTCAATATCTTTTGTAAGATACGTGCCAAGGACACCAGTCACGCCAAGGAGATTATCTACCGCATAGATGATATCGAAGGCGTTACCCGTACCGAAACCATGATATCCCTGGAAGAGAGTATCAACGATAAGAAAAGATTGATGCACTCGATCTTCAAGGATATTCACCAATAAAGTATCACTGACTTCCGGGTGTCTACATGGCATCCGGTTCTAATCAAAGTAATATGGCAAACAGGCGATCGGATGTCCGTCAGGATGAGTGCGGGGCGTATTTTTATCAGTATGTTTCATTGGTAAATGATATTGAACTTGTTCCGGCTTTGGAACAGGGCAGGGATGAAACGGCAAAGTTTTTCGGTGCTATTCCTGAAGATCGTCACGAATACAGCTACGCGCCTGGAAAATGGACTCCCAAAGACATGTTGTTACATATTATTGACACCGAGCGCATTTTTGCCTACCGTGCACTACGGTTCA
Organism: uncultured Aureitalea sp.; assembly: GCA_964614415.1. GTDB lineage: Bacteria > Bacteroidota > Bacteroidia > Flavobacteriales > Flavobacteriaceae > CAZTLE01. The sequence continues at coordinate 2,250 of CAZTLE010000219.1, forward strand.
CCAGGGAACAGGATACCGACCTTCCAGGCTTTGAACAGGATATTTTTGCAGCCAGTGGGAATGCAAACAGCCGCACTATGAATGACCTGTTGGATGAATACACTGCAGTTCGGAACTCCAATATAGCCATGTTCCGAAGCTTTGATGACGCGGCACTTGTCAGGATAGGCAAAGCCAGCAACACAAACATGTCGCCACGCGCCGTCGGTTTTATCATTTGCGGGCATGAGATACACCACATGGCGGTGCTTAGAGATCGCTACTTATAAGGGGAGCTTTAAGCCGTAGGTCCCTATTCGGTTTCTTCTTCGAGATTTTTATCCGGAATTTCGCTTATAGGTTCGGTATACTCCTCAGCCGTATAGTCGTCTTCGTCAAAATTTGCCATGGTCGATTCCAGGCGTGAGCTCACCTTGACCAAATACACGGTATCCTCTGTGCGCACTTCCACGGCCTCGACAGTTTCATTACGAGCGTTTTTGAAAACAATGACGTGATGGTCGTCGTAACCATCAGGATATTTCTCTACAAGTAGGGACAGGATTTCCGGAGTTAGCTTCTTGTAATCTACTATGATCCGTTTCATAGGTATGTAAACTTGGGATGGTTTGTTAATTAAAACTACTAAAAAAAGTAGCACCGGAAATCTTTTTCAGTTTAAATTTTTATAAACTGGAATAATAACCGAATGCGCTTGTAATCAGATAGTTAGGAACTTCGTATTGCGTTTCGCAGCTGCCAATTTCCTTTAAAAGTACAAACAGGACGCGGCCGTCCTGATTCTTTTTGTCGTGAATGAGAAGTTTTGTGATATCGTCAATATCGGAAGGCTCAAACGACACTTTTTCAAACCGTGATAAAACGGCCTTGCCTACTTCCTGCAGTATTTGTTCGGAAGCTCCCAGGAGCTCACAGGAAATGTAGGTTTCAAGTATCAGGCCAATAGCTACAGCCTCTCCATGTAGCAGCGTACGCTTATCCGATCGTTCCAAAAAATAAGACTCGATGGCATGGCCCAGCGTATGACCGTAATTTAATGTTTTACGGAGCCCATTTTCATACGGATCCTGGGTCACCACCTCATTTTTTATACAAATGGACTCCCAGATGAGCGCGTCTGCATTCGGTGTATCAACGCCGAAGTGTACAACGCGGTTCCAGTAATCGGTTGAAGCGATAAGCCCGTGCTTCAACATCTCTGTAACTCCGGACTCAATATGCTCTTCCGGAAGGGTCCTGAGAAACTGCGTGTCTATTATCACGGCCAGGGGATCGCGAATCACCCCGATCTGGTTCTTAAGCGTCCCGAGATCTACTCCGTTTTTTCCACCCACTGAAGCGTCAACCATAGCGAGCAGGGAAGTGGGGACGTTGATGAACTCAATTCCCCTTTTAAAGGCTGAAGCCACGAATCCACCTAAGTCGGTCACAACACCGCCACCCAGGTTTATAAGGAGGGATTTTCGGTCCGCTCCAAGCTTGGATAGTTCCAACCATAGACGCAGGCAGGTGTCCAGGGTTTTATGCTCTTCACCAGGTGTTATTTCGAGTATATGGGGTGCTGCAGAAAAGGGAATCTGATCTGTGAAATACGGAAGACAATGGCGTTTGGTATGTGTGTCCGTAAGTACAAAGATCTTAGAAGGCGCAGTGTTTTCAATGGCTTCCTGAAGGGATTTCCAGGCGGACGTACCTCCGTACACACTACCGCGTTCCTTTTGAATTTCCTGCATGTGTTCCGAATCTTTTTCAGTTGGTTAAAGACGTTCCAAATCTAGTTATATTTGTTCATATTCTGTACGCTAATGACTTCAAATTCCCTATTCAATAATACTGAGATTGCCTTCAAGCTGAAGAGTGATTCTGAACTCGAACGCGCCTACTTTCTGTTCAAAATGATTTCGAAGGAACCCCTGGTGCGCATTGGAACGGCAGTTACCAAGTTCGCTCTCAATGTAAATCTGCCGGTCGAAGGACTTATCCGCTCAACAGTATTCGATCATTTTTGCGGAGGTGTGAGTGAAGAGGATTGTTTGCCGGTGGCCGATAACCTGTATAATGCCGGTGTTCATTCGGTACTGGATTATTCGGTAGAAGGGAAGGAGGAGGAGGCTCAGTTTGACGCGACCATGGAAAAGGTGATCGAACTCACCTATTTCGCCGAAAAGAAGGACGCGATGCCGTTTTCGGTGTTTAAGCCTACCGGATTGGGCCGATTTGAGATCTGGCGTAAGATCACCGAAAAAGAAACCCTTACGGAAGCCGAACAGGCAGAATGGCAACGTATTGTGGATCGCTATGACAAAATATGTAAGATAGCCCATGATTGCAATGTGGTACTACTTATCGACGCTGAAGAGTCCTGGATGCAGGACGCTGCGGATGATCTTTGCGAACAGATGATGGAGAAATACAACAAGGATACCCCCATTGTTTTTAATACCCTGCAATGCTATCGCTGGGACCGGTTGGCCTACCTCAAGGAACAGCACCAGCGCGCAAAAGAGAATGGCTATAAGCTTGGATTTAAGGTGGTGCGTGGCGCCTATATGGAAAAGGAGAACGAGAGAGCAGAGGAAAAGGGATATAAAACCCCTATTTGTGGTAGCAAGGACATCACCGATGTGAACTTCAATCAGGTAATGCGCTATATCCTGGACAATCTTGGGGATGTGTCCGCTTTTCTGGGGACTCATAACGAGGCGAGTAGTTACCTGGCCATGGAGATTATGGAGGCTCGTGGCATTCTGAAAAATGACCCCAGAGTGTGGTTTGGTCAGCTATACGGCATGAGTGATCACATTAGCTATAACCTGGCGGACGCCGGTTATAATGTGGCGAAATACATTCCGTTTGGCCCTGTAAAAGACGTGATGCCGTACTTGATTCGGAGGGCAGAAGAGAATACCTCTGTGGCCGGTCAAACGAGTCGTGAACTCAGTTTATTGAAGAAGGAAAAGGAGCGCCGGGGCATATAGGCGTAGGAATCCTTAACACAAATTCTTACAGAGTTGGTTTGATAATATGTATATTTGAAAATCAACTTGTGGACATTTTACTACTCAGAATACCTTTCCCCCCATTTTGAGACTGTAAACGCCGCAAGTTGATTTTAGTTTCAAGGTCTGTTTAATGACCTGTTCAAAGAACCCTCTTTCCTCGCAAACTAGCAAGAATAATAGGTCGTCATTCATGAATCAAGACTCGATGTTGGGTATTGAGTAGTGAGTAGTGAGTATTGAGAGTCGCTCAATTAAAGCTTCAAACCTGCAACCTGTAACCTGCAACCTGCAATCCGTAACTATGACCCATGAGACAAGAACCAGGAATCAGGACTACCCAGTATAGATATGAGTATTGAGTAGTGAGTATTGAGTATTGAGAGTCGCTTAATAAAAGCCTCAAACCTGTAACATGCAACCTGCAACTACTAGCCAAGAACCATGAGTCACGAACCAGGACCACTCACGAATAAACCCATAAACAGATAAACCCATAAACAAATAAACGCATAAACAAATCAACAAATAACTTAATAACCCAATAACTCATTAACCTAACAACTCAACAACCAAACACCTAAAGTTCAACTATTTACGATTATTTCTTACCTTTAAGGAAACCTCTCTGTACTAATGAACGGCAAAGTACATCTCGCTTTTCTCGCCGTTGTTATTCTTCAGGCGTTTCACTCTGTCGAGGAGTATGTGGGTCAGTTATGGGAGAATTTTCCGCCCGCGACTTTCCTGTGTGGCCTAATATCAGATGATCTTGAAAAGGGATTCCTGATCATCAATATCGGACTCTTCGTAGCAGGTCTCATTGTTTGGTGGTTTGTCGTCAAGCCAAATCGAATCTCTGCAGGTTTCTTTATCTGGTTTTGGATCGTAATTGAACTCATCAATGGAGTAGGGCATCCGGTATGGTCGGTCATGCAGAATAGTTACACGCCAGGGCTTATCACCGCACCTTTACTATTCATCGCTGCGATTCACCTGATGCGGATGTGGTTACTTCGGTCACCTATTGTGGAGCATTGAGTGATTCGAACGTAGTGAGTACTGAGTAGTGAGTAGTGAGTAGTGAGTAGTGAGTAGTGAG
>CAZTLE010000220.1:0-3189 GCA_964614415.1 uncultured Aureitalea sp.
TCATCAATCAGTACAATCAGGATGACCCCGATTATCCGGTGGAATTCATTTATAAGCGAGAATTCTTTCACAACTACAAGGACCTCTATGAAGACCCGGTACCCAATATGCGGCAGTTCATTTATACGGACCTTATCTATCTGCTCGTCAAGTTTGCCGAAAAAGTTCCGGGCTCCATACCGGGACTGATCAATCTGTTGAAGAATTCGATTTTGCCACCGGAAGACAAGCCGGTTATGGGTAAGCTTTGGGAGATCTTTTGGGATGCCCAATACAAGGGTAGGGCCTTTGCCTGTTCCTTTGGTGTGGATCACACAGATTCTGAACGGGCCCTGGACGTGTTGTCGAGAGTCACTATAGACGACGGTCCGATTCCCGGGATCTTTGCGATGCGATTCGTGAAGAAGTCGGAGGCACTGCTGGCCTGTACCAAGTTCCCGTCTACCTGTATGATCGAGATCGACGGTATCCAGTGGGAGGAATCCGATAAGCTGATAAGCCTGAAAGAATACTCGGATCGAATGATCAATGCGCTGAAACAGAATAACATTCCGTTTACCATCCATTGGGGTAAGAACGCCAGGTGGGATCATCCCGGTCTGGCAAGGCATATGTTCGGAAACGATATTGATGTCTGGAAGCAGGCCAGAGCACAGCTGCTTTCACCCCGAATGCAACGGGTATTCTCTAATAAGTTCCTTGACGACCTTGGCCTGAGTTCGTAGAGTAGGCCCTGAAGAGTTGGTTAGTTGAACTTTTTATCATATATTTGTACCTACAAATAATGTAGGTGTAATGAATTCGTATTTTCAAGCGGTTTATGAGATTCTCAGGACGGGACATTGGTTCACCGATCAGGTTTCTCGTGAGCTAAAAGAATATGGAATTTACGAACCACAGTTCAACGTGCTTCGCATCCTCAGGGGTGCCGGCCGTCAGGTATCGGTCTCCTATATCCTGGAACGTATGATCCAACCTTCCAGCAATGTCACCCGAATTGTAGATAAGCTGGAGAGCAGGGGATTGGTTGATCGCAAGCTTTGTCCGGCCGATCGCAGGAAAATGGACATCAGTATCACTCCGGAAGGACTGAAACTGTTGCGGCAACTGGATGCGAAAGTCCAAAAGCTTCATGAACCCATGATGCACAACCTCACGGACAGCGAAGCAAAACAATTAAAACAACTCATTCAAAAACTTAAAGGAAATACCCAATGAAGAAAGTAATTGCCCTTGGCGGAAGTAATAGCAGTAACTCAATCAACAAAGCACTGGCTACCTATGCTGCAGGACTTCTGGAGAATACCCAAGTAGAGGTCCTGGACCTCAATAGTTTCAACCTTCCCATGTATGGAATTGACCACGAAACAGCCCATGGCATTCCTGCAGAGGTACACCGAATGGCCGAGCTTATCGAATCTTCAGATGGATTGGTGGTATCACTTGCCGAGCACAATGGCTCCTACAGTGTTGCCTTTAAAAATGCATTCGACTGGATGTCCCGGGCCGACAAAGAAGTGTGGAAAAACAAACCTATGCTGCTCATGGCAACTTCACCCGGAAAACGTGGAGGTGTTGGTGTACTCGGAGCCGCTAAAATGTCATTCCCTCATTTAGGAGGTAACATTGTGGCCGATTTCTCCCTGCCTTCTTTTGGAGCAAACTTCGGAGAGTCGGGTATAACCGATCAGGAACTTAGCGGACAGCTTAACGAAAAAGTACAGCAGTTGCAAACGGCAATGGAAGGATAGTCAATACTGTCCTGTGGGTTACTCCTCCTTGTCGAGTTCTTCGAGCAACTCTTCATAGGTTTTCATCCGAACGTACAAAGCACCACCCAAACTAACAATAAAGGTGTCTATGGAATCCAGCGGTTTTGAAGCACCTACAAAGGCCTTGGAAAGACCTTCCTTTAGTTTGGGATGCTCACTAAGCACATAGCTCTTGTAGCGCCATACGCTTTTTTCCAGCGGATCGATAATGCTGTCACAATTCACACAATTGTCGGGCATATAAATGATGATCCGTTTTTTGGGATCGATCTTAATGCCGGTGGCTTCCTTGCGCAACGCACGTCGGGAAAGACTGTCGTTGATCTCCAGATCTACGGTGTACTGTGGCATTTTTCCTCGTTCCACTATAAGATCCTTGAGATGAACTTTGGAGGCTCCCGGAACTCGTATTAGGCGGGGACGCCCCTTACTTTGCCGGAAATTTCTACCCTCAACCGTAATCAACACGTCGTAATCGGTGAGGGTCTCATTTAGCGCATAAAGGCGCACGCGATTGGCTACGCGTTCATCGACAACTTTAATGGGTTTTTCGGGTTCTTCCTGCGCATGTAACTGAAAGGCAAGTAGTAGCGCCAGCAAGGGAATAATTCTTCTAATCATAGGTGTAGGCTTAATTTTTCGGAAGATATAAAATTACACGGAATTAATCGATGCGTTGTTGAGATTTAGGACGTGCGACCCGTTGTTATGATCGTGCTTCCCCGGCTGTCGAAGTCATTAAATTATGGTATCTTAGCCGCCGATATTCGTAGGGTTTGAAGGACACCACAACAGGAAAACTTTCCGGTTCAACATGCATTGTTGTTCCTTGTTATAACGAGGAAGGAAGACTACCGCTCGATCATTTCGCCCGGTTCTTATGGAATCACGAGGACGCCCTTTTGTGTTTTGTGAATGATGGCTCTTCGGATGGTACCGAGCGCGTCCTGAAAGATTTTCAGAAAAAATACCCGGATCGCATTGTGGTAGTTTCATACACCAGGAATGCCGGTAAGGCGGAAGCCGTTTTGCGAGGTATGCAATACGGCCTGAAGCAAACGGATTGCGAGTACCTTGCGTACCTTGATGCCGATCTTGCCACAGCTCCCGAAGAATGCTATGAAATGACGAAAGAACTCAGCGAGTCGATACACTTCGTATTTGGGTCCCGGATCATGAAGATAGGATCTGTCATCGACCGCCGCCCCTATCGTTTTCTTGTCGGGCGTGTGATTGCCACCTTCATTTCCAAAATCTTAAAGATGCAGGTCTATGACACCCAATGTGGCTGCAAGGTATTTACGCGGGACCTGGCAGCCAAAGTCTTTACACAGCCCTTCGTATCCCGCTGGCTCTTTGACGTAGAGATCTTCCAGCGCTGTATTATCTTGTATGGCCGGGATCGGGTGTTGACTCA
>CAZTLE010000220.1:3199-6261 GCA_964614415.1 uncultured Aureitalea sp.
TGCTTGAAATTCCGCTGAGGCGATGGACCGATGTGGGGGAGTCGAAAATCAAATTTACCTACTTCTTTAAACTCTGGTTGGACCTCTATCGCATCAAACGCCGATATGCTTCCGGCCGCAGTGAACGGGTATTTAATCCAGGCTTAATCGAACAATAATATGCTGAGTCGCATCAAGAATTCCACAACGCCCTTTCTTTTTTATGCCGTCTGTGTGATCGCATTGTTCAGGCTCGTTTTGCTGGGTGCCATTCCCTTGTTGGATAAGACCGAAGCCCGCTATGCCGAAATAGCCCGTTTGATGACCGAAACCGGCAATTGGACTATTCTTCAGATTGATTATGGTGTTCCGTTTTGGGCGAAACCTCCTTTGTCTACCTGGCTGTCGGCTATCAGTTTTGAAGCCCTTGGAGTGAGCGAATTTACAGCGCGATTACCGATCTATCTTCTGAATATTGCCGTAATCATCTTCCTCGGTAAATCCCTTAAAAAAGAAGGGATTGCCGCCTGGCTGCTCGCATTCATATTGCTTACAACCCCCGAATTCCTGCTTCATACGGGCGTGGTTTCCACCGATACTGCCTTGAGTGCTGCTATCACCCTTGCTATGATCGCCTTTTGGAAAGCTATGCAGGAGAATGCTAAGAAATATTGGGGATACCTGTTTTTTGTAGGGATAGGATTGGGTCTGCTGGCGAAGGGTCCCATAGCGATTATCCTTACCGGACCTCCTGTATTCATCTGGTTGCTACTGAAAAAGAAGCGTTTCGGACAAATGTTCCGAAGAATTCCCTGGCTGCTGGGTATTCCGTTAACTGCCCTGGTTGCAGTACCCTGGTATCTCCTGGCCGAAAAAGAGTCTCCGGGCTTTATCGATTATTTTATCGTTGGAGAACATTTCAAGCGCTTTCTGGAGCCCGGCTGGACCGGTGATCTTTACGGAGGCCCTAAGTCTCAAGCCCTGGGAATGATCTGGGTGTTCTTACTGGCCTTTGCCTTTCCCTGGGTGCAGTTCGTGTTGTATAAATTCTGGAGGCAGCGTAAGAGCATTTGGAAAGATGCCTGGCTGTCGTTTCTTTTCCTGTGGTTCCTTTCGGCACTGTTCTTCTTTACGTTCTCAAAGAACATCCTGCATACTTATATGTTGCCGTCTATGGTTCCGATGGCAATCCTGGCCGCCCATTGGTGGAAGGCATACTCCCGAAAAAAGCTCATGACCGTTTTGGCGTCCATCTTTCCTGCAGCCGCTATAATAGGGTTCCTGGCGTTGCTATTCAGTGTAGGAATGAACAACAAGTTCATGAATTCAGATAAGTTCCTTGTACTGGGACAAGGCCTGAACGACTCTGCTAATGAGGTGCCGGTATACTATTTTATTCGGGAATCGTATTCGGGTAATTTCTATACACAGGGTAGGGCCGACCTCATTGTGAATCACTTCCAATTGGGCACTCGCCTGGAGGAACACAACTCGTTATATCTCATCGTACCCGATAAACTCGAAGGAGAAATACCTCAGGAATACCGCGACAGGATGACCCTTAAGGATACCAATAATAAGGCTTCCATCTACCTGATCCGGTAATCTCAAGTGTAACAATTTTTAGATTTCATTGTCTTGTTAACAAGACAATCATCTATCAAAAAACGATCAACATGAAAAAACTACTGTTCCTTCTTGCCATTCTAGTGGTGGGATTCGCAAACGCTCAGAGTTCGATCACCTCCGAACAATGGCAATCAGACCTTAAATTCCTTCAGAAAAAAGTACACGATGACTACCCGTTCCTCTTCAAAAAAGTAACGGCGGAAACCTTTGATTCTGAAGTCGAAAAATTATACAATCAAATACCTTCCATGCAAGAGCATGAGGTCATTGTAGGTTTATCAAGAATAGTGTCTCTGTTTCAGTACGGACATACCGATATAAGTTTCAGAGATGTTCCAACGGCGTTTCATCGCATTCCGGTAAACTTCTATCAGTACAATGACGGAGTTCATGTGCAGGGTACGCATAAGGACCATGAAGCTATTCTGGGAGCAAAGCTCATTAAGGTAGAAGGCAAGCCTATTGAAGCCGTGCTTAAAGCCATCTATCCGGTGGTGCCGGCTGAAAACTCTCAATACTTCAAGGCTTTCGGAATTAACTATATGTGCTATCCGGAAGTGCTGCACGCTCAGGGAATAAAGAGCGCGTTGACACCTTCAGTAACAATGACATTTGAAAAGGATGGCAATACTTTCGACTATACGGTTCCGGCGGAACAGGGACTTAGACCTCCCGTGAAATACAGTCATATCCAACAAGACGGAGATTGGCTGGATGCCCGTGATAGTGGAGCGACACCTTTATACCTTAAGAACCTGGATCGTATTTACTATTACGAGTACTTACCTGAGCAAAAGACAGTTTATGTACGACACAGTCAGATTCAGGATGATGAGACCGAAGATATCCCCACATTTTACAACCGCGTATTCGACTTTATAGACAACAATGACGTTGAAAAACTGATCATAGATGTGCGTCTTAACGGCGGAGGGAACAATTACAAGAACAAACCGGTCATTACGGGTATTATCGAGTCTGAAAAGATCAACAAACAAGGAAATCTCTTTGTTATACTGGGCCGCAGGACGTTTTCTGCCTGTCAAAACCTCGTGAATGAAATGAGCAATTATACCAATGCCATCTTCGTTGGTGAACCCACTTCCGAGAATATCAACTTCTACGGAGACACGAATCGGGTGACGTTGCCTAACAGCAAAGTTTCCACCTTCCTTTCCTTTGCCTGGTGGCAGGACAAACCGCAATGGGAAAACGGTGACTGGCTGGCGCCACACCTTGCCGTGGACATGAGCTTCGAGGAGTACAGGACGGGTAAAGACCCAGTGTTGGAGAAAGCCATTCAGTTTGATGGTAAAGAGTTCGTTATGAATCCTATGAGCTATTTTACCGACCTGTTCATGAAAGGTGAAGTTGAAAAGCTGAAGAAAGATGCAGCTACGATGGTGAAGGATCCAACCTACAGGTTTTTCGATTTTGAAGGCCAGTTCAACAGG
>CAZTLE010000221.1:0-6250 GCA_964614415.1 uncultured Aureitalea sp.
AACCACAAACCACAAACCACAAACAACTAAGAACCAACAACCACAATTGAACCTTTTCCGTTTTTCTACGTCTTTCGTATAGGACATCATGAGAGCCAATAGCCAAAAAACCGATTCTCAGCTTGTTTCCGACTATATATCCGGAAATAGAGCAGCGGTAACCGTGCTCATCAAAAGATGGCATGGACGGTTCTGTGATCAGGCGTATTGGTATGTTAAGGATCGGGATGCCGCCAAGGATGTGGCTCAGGAGAGTTGGACCATTATTCTGAATAAGGTCCATTCCTTACAGGACAGGTCGAAGTTCGGAGCCTGGGCGTTGCGCGTGGTAACCCGAAAAGCTATTGATGTTCTGCGTAAGAAGAAACTGGAACATCAAAACTTAAGAGAACATGATAATTACATTGACACTGATTACGATCAGTCTAACCAGGACAGCGCTGCTGCTGTTGTAAAGATGAAAAAGGCGATCCAATCCCTGCCGGTTGGGCAACGAATGGTAATACGGCTGTTCTACCTGGAAGGATATCGTATCAAAGAAATTGGACGGGTACTCGGCATTTCTACCGGGACGGTTAAATCAAGGCTGTTCCATGCACGAGAGAAACTAAAAGAACTAATGAAAGAATAAGATCATGAAAAAAGAATCAGACGACATAGACAGATTGATAAAACAAACATTGACCGAGGAAGAGGCTCACTTCTACGATCAACTGGACGAGCAGGGGCTCTTTGAGATGTTTGGCGGACTCTTTAAGGGAAAACTCAGCTGGCTTATAATCTTACTGAATGTAGTTCAGGTCGTAGCCTTTGTAGGTGCTGTATACTGTGGTATTCAGTTCTTTAACACGGACGTAACCAACGAACTGATCAAGTGGGGTATAGCGGGATGGTTCTGCCTTATGGTGGTTACGCTCATGAAGTTGTTCACCTGGATGCAGATGGATAAACAGGCGATTTTGAGAGAGTTAAAACGCGTTGAATTGCAGATCTCTATTTTGGCCTCAAAAGGGAGTTAAATTCAGGCGAATATTTAGTAATTTGCGGCCGAGGATGATTTCTCTCCTGCGCTGAATTTTCGAGTTTCACTTCCGCTAAAAGCTTCGGCGAACAAGACCCTCGAAGAAACAAAGGCATTGTAGGAATTTTTTAATTTCTAATGTTTTAAAATTTTACATTATGTCCGTAGTAGAACAGACAAGATCGCAAGAGGCGATTGCTCTTGAAAACAAGTATGGTGCTCATAACTATCATCCGCTACCTGTGGTGCTTAACCGCGGAGAAGGGGTATATGTTTGGGACGTAGAGGGTAAGAAATATTACGATTTCTTATCGGCATACTCTGCAGTGAACCAGGGCCACTGTCATCCACGCATTGTAAATGCGCTTAAGAATCAGGCCGAAACGCTCACACTTACCTCCAGGGCTTTTTACAACGATATGTTGGGAACCTATGAAAAGTTTGCCTGTCAATACTTTGGTTTTGACAAGCTGTTACCCATGAACACCGGTGCTGAGGCCGTGGAGACCGCAGTTAAGATCTGCCGTAAGTGGGCCTACGAGAAAAAGGGCATTGATGAGAACGATGCACAAATAGTGGTTTGCAAGAATAACTTTCACGGAAGAACCACTACGATCATTTCGTTTTCCAACGATCCCGTAGCCCGTAAGAACTTCGGTCCTTACACCCAAGGATTCATAAAGATCGAATACGACAATCTTGCCGAACTGGAGCGCGTATTGTCCGAAAATGAGAACGTTGCCGGATTCCTGGTTGAGCCTATTCAGGGTGAAGCAGGAGTGTATGTTCCATCCGAGGGCTATCTTAAGAAAGCTAAAGAATTGTGTGAAGCGCACAACGTCCTGTTTATTGCCGATGAAGTACAAACGGGAATAGCGCGTACCGGAAAATTGCTTGCGACTTGCGGTAATTGTACCTGTGAGAATAAGGATTGTAGCGATACACCCGAGGTAAAGCCAGACGTACTAATCCTTGGAAAGGCCCTAAGCGGTGGAGCCTATCCTGTTTCTGCCGTATTGGCCAATGACGATATTATGGAAGTGATTCGCCCTGGAAACCACGGCTCTACTTTTGGGGGTAACCCAATTGCTGCTGCCGTTGCCATCGAGGCGCTTCAGGTGGTAAAAGATGAGAATCTTGCGGAAAATGCCCATCGTCTTGGTGAGCTCTTCAGAGCCGAAATGAACAAATATATTGAGACCAGTAACATCGTAACGCTGGTACGCGGGAAAGGGCTGCTGAATGCGATTGTGATCGATGATTCGGAAGAAGGCGACACTGCCTGGAATATTTGCCTGAAACTTCGCGATAACGGATTGTTGGCAAAACCTACCCATGGAAATATCATTCGTTTCGCTCCGCCTTTGGTAATGACTGAAGAACAGTTGCTGGATTGTGTATCCATTATATGCAAAACATTAGCTGAATTCGAATAAGCGAAAAAGCATAAGAACAGAACAAGAATACCGGCCATGTGTCGGTATTTTTTATGGAGCCAGGTGATTGAAAGGGTGGATTGGCAGGTTTCTCAATACCCAGAAAATCAGGATTACGATCAATACGATGATCGCAAATGTTTTGGTGTAGATAACATTTGGAATCTGCCTGGAGGACACTCTATTATAAATTCGCACAAAAACATTGTACAGGACGACTCCTGTGGCAGGGATGAATAACAAATTGTACGAGAGTACCGATTTGAAATCCAGATGGAGTAAACTGTGAAGAGCCCTTTGACTGCCGCATCCCGGGCAATAAATTCCGGTAGTATTATACAATGGACATCCGGGGAAATAAGAATCGGTTGCAGTAGGGTCAAAAAAGAAGTATACCAGCAGTAAAGCTACCACCAGTATACTACCTATAATTAATTTGAACTTTCTAGAAACTACCAAAAAGGCCTCCTGCTATTGCTCCTGTAAAAATTAAGATGCAGTAAACTACTGCTACAATTAATCCGATTACAGCACCCCAGGTAGCCCACTTTTTAGCGTCGTTCGAAGCTTTAAGGGCACCCTCATAATCTCCGTTATCATAGGCCGAATTTACCTTAGAGGCATTAACGATACCTATAATTCCAAAAATTAGACAACAGAATAGAGTCACAAGAATAGACTCCACAAGATAGTTCTTTGGTCTTGGTTGATTATTTTCCATAATTTGACTAGTTGGTTTTGAATTTTAAATTAACAAATAATTTATGATTCTGAGTGGTTTACGGCAAGAAAATTAATCAAGATTTAACCACATAGCCAGGTTGAACCGACGTCATCATGCCTGTCTATGCCAGATCCTGCTTAGTTTCGGATATCTCGGGAATCAATCAAATACTAAAAAAAACGCCGGTTATTACCGGCGCTTTGTGTCTATATGTATGTGTTCTTTACATTCCCAGATCTCTCAATTTCTCCATATACATCTCCTGCAATCCATCCATTCCATACATGGAGATTAAAACAATATTCAGTATAAGTGAAGCAACGCCAAGGCCCACTCCAATATAGGCAAGGAGTCTACCCGTTTTTACATTTTGGATTCCGGAGTACATGTCCGGATTTTCATCATACAAAGCGATTGCCTTTTTTGACATAACAATGGCTACTATCCCTAAACCGATGCCAAGCACTCCCCAAAAGCAACAGCATAAGGGAATAGAAAGAATACCCAAAACGAGAATGGCGGTCGAATTTGGTAATTGTTGTAGTTGTTGTTGATCCTCCATAATTAAGATAGATTGGTTACTAGTATACTCAGGTTAAATATAATCTTAAATGGCCTCTTACGAAACTAAAATGGAAATTTTAATCACATAACTGATAACCGCGATTATGACATTCAGTAAAATCAAACCGATCTTGATCTTAAAGTCATATTTGAATTTCACGAAAAGGTTAACAATTACAAACCCCAGAAGAAGGAAAAGGGTATATAAATGGCCGGATACATTTTAAAGGCGGCAATGAACTCGCCTCTAAAAAGTAAGACTGTGGCACGTTGGATGCCACAGCCTATACAATCTACTCCAAAAAGCTCTTTATTAAGGCATGGCAACATGAATTCTTCCATGCCTTAAAAATAATATTTTATTTGTTAAACACGCTGATCTTGTAATCAAGAGAAACGTTGTCTGACGTCGTCAATCTTACCAGATAAACACCGTCGCTGAATGTAGCGGTAGGGAAGGTCAGCCTTGTGCTGTTCCCCAGGTTTTGACCGCTGTATACCAACTTGCCGGACATATCAAAGATATGGGCTTGTTTGATATCATATCCTTCCGGATTGCTTACCTCCAGTTGAGCCGCCGGGTTATTCTGGAAGAATGTTACGTTGGCTGCAACTTCTTCTGTGCGCGTGGTAGCAGGTGAATTCTCTTCAACGGCACGCTGCGCTCTGAATACAATAAAGAAGCGGCCCTCGTACTGTCCCGGAGGAACAATTCCTGCGACATCATCTCCATCCGTAATTTTCTTATATGCGTTTCTTTCACTATCGAAGAGATAGGCATGATCAAACGGAAGATTTATTTCCTCAACCGCCTGAAGCACCATCTTTGTTTCTTCGGTAATATTGAAATTGATCGGGATCATCTTCTCTACGGCGAAAGGCAATGACTGTATTACATAAGGCTCTGTTATGCCTTCGTCATCTGTGATTGGGAAATAGGCTTCGGCTGTCGCACCGTCCATAGGGTGACGACCGTCCCATCCCATGTCATATCCATCAGTAGTCTCATCGGAGAAAACTAACAAAAGATCTCTGTAATGGGATTCTCCGAAGAATACGTGAAGACGCATCTGTGGGATCGTTTCCGTATTAGTGGTATTTCCTCCTCCGTTACTGTTATTGCCATTGGCATCAACACTATCTGAAAGAGAATCAGGATTACCTGTATCCGCATTTCTAAATTGCGAATTGTTAGCAGCTCCCTCCACAATATAGCGGCGGTGACTGTTCTTGAAGATCACAGTTCCTGTAGAAACACCAACGATTCTAAATCCTTGTCCTATAGGAGCAAAACGTCTTTGGAAAGAAGCTCCTGTACCGGTATTTCCTCCTGATGGGTTTCCACCGTTATCGTAGTTGAGGAACATCGGGGCTGTATAAGCACCGGCAGACGTACCGTTAGGATCTGAAGCCAAAGGCACCCATGTACCGTATCCTCCCTTGTTATCGAGGAAGAAATGAGAGTTAATACTGCGATCTTCGTCCCAGTAATATACCTGTCCACCCATTTCAGAATTGTCGCTATCGTAAACAACGCGATTCAGGTCAAGAGCAGAAGGGTAAGGGTTTCCGGCAATTGTTGCCATTCCATTGGAAACAGGAATGCTAATATCACCATTATTAGCACGACCGCGGAAATCATATAACTGATTCTGAGGATCGGTAAGCGGATCACCGTGTACCGTGACATCGGTACCTTTCATGGTGAAACCATATCCGGGCTGCACGATGGTATTCGTTTGCATTTGTTGCCATCCCGTAGATGGAGTATTGATATACAACCACCTTCTTGAAATTGTCAATGGACTTGACGATCCGTTATGGGAAGCGGTGGTGTTGGTTACCACCGAATTTGTACGGGTAAGAGAGTCGTGAACTCTCAAGATTCCAAAATTCTGATTGCCACTGCCACCCAGTGTTTGATCTCCTACGGGAGAACCCCAGAAGTTGTAATCATACGAGTCGGCATTACTGTCTTGAAATACAGAGATAAAACCAGTTCCACTATTGGGAGTGGTTCCGGAACCCTGGATTAACTGCGCTTGCTCACGCAGGTATATGCTGGCTTCTGTGGTACCGGCATTGTTCGCCACCAACTGAACATCATCCTCAACGTAAAGAATTTGATCATTCACGTAAACGTAGGAATCCGTACTACCATTGGGGGTTACATACAATTGTGCGGTCGCCGACACAGCACACAACAGCATAGCTGAAAGGAGTAGTAGGTTTTTCATATTTTGTAGTATTAACGCATTATTCCTTGGGGTGAAACAATGCAATTATGCGTTAAATTTAAAAATATTTTTTAATTATGGGGCTCCCAAAGCCCTGAAAACCTAGTTTTTGCACGTAATAATGAATGACATTCACTACGCGTGCGGGGGAAAGATACGAATTTTTTGTAAGAAATTACTTTCAAATATGAAAATTGGCGATCAGGTTGCAGTCCTGGATGACGACATTACGGGAAGGGTAACCGGGACACAAAATGGTATGGTGACT
>CAZTLE010000222.1:0-6184 GCA_964614415.1 uncultured Aureitalea sp.
AAAGGTGGCGGAAGCCGAGGAAGTAATGAAACAAATTGAGGCGATAAACTGAATAAGTTCAGATAAGAAACCGAATCCGGTGTTTTTCAGTAAAAACAATACTTGGGACTCTATTCCTCGGGGGAACTTTGTAGCTGGAGTTGCTCCACAATTCAGTAACCTAAGGTATTAACCGAGCAGTACAATCTTAGACCAGCCAGCCTGATAAAAAAGCATCAGATTTTGTTGCGTGATTTGAATTGAAAAGTTACATTTGCACCCGCTACGATTCGAAGCGATTTAATTGTGGCTTTTAAAGATTTGTTCTTTGATTATTGGAGAGGTGGCAGAGTGGTAATGCAGCAGATTGCTAATCTGTGGGCGCGCAAGCGTCCCCCGAGTTCGAATCTCGGTCTCTCCGCCAATGCCCGCCAAAGCCTTGGCAAAGGCGGGCTCTTTAATGTCTCATTTTCATCAACGCTGCTGGAATCTGGGATTTGAAAAAATTGGAATTTTCAGCGTAAGCTGTCACGGGGTGTAGTCCTTCGACATGCTCAGGATAAACTCCGCCCGGTTCCCGGTCTACTTGAAAAGCAAGTCCTGGAATTTGGAATTTGAAGAATTGGAATTTTTAGCGTAAGCTGCCACGGGGTGTAGCGTAGCCCGGTTATCGCGCCTGCTTTGGGAGCAGGAGGTCGCAGGTTCGAATCCTGCCACCCCGACAAAAAACCTGTCACAAAAGTGATGGGTTTTTTTATTGCTGTAAACTTTCTGCTCCTCATAATAGTTACTTTAATTACCTTGCGGAATGCAATCCCGACGCATTAGCATCCTCATCCCATTTAAGAATACAACCCGGTTTCTAAGCGATTGCCTTAATTCTATTATTGCACAAACGTATGAGCACTGGGAAGTACTGGCGGTCAACGATCATTCCACCGATGACAGCAATTCAGTGGTGCAGGATTTTGCTTCAAAAGATGACAGGATCAAGGTATTTCAAAACCCCGGTTCCGGAATTATTCAAGCTTTACGAAAAGCCTATTCCGAAAGTTCCGGGAACTTCATCACTCGCATGGACTCCGATGATATTATGCTTCCTAATCGCCTTGAAACTATGGTCGATGCACTAACAAGAACCGGGAAAGGACACATTGCTGTGGGTCAGGTGAAATACTTCTCCGTGCGTGAGATCAGCGAAGGATATAAACAGTATGAGCAATGGCTCAACAGTCTCACTGCGTCCGGTACTAACTATACCGAGATTTACAAAGAATGCGTAATTCCATCGCCTTGCTGGATGCTATATCGATCAGATCTCGATCTCTGTGGTGCTTTTAATTCCGATCTGTATCCAGAGGACTACGACCTGGTATTTCGATGCTATGAGCATGATCTAAAAGTAATTCCGTGCGGTGAAGTCCTTCACCTTTGGAGAGAATACGGTACGCGCACCTCCCGAACGCACGAGCATTATTCCGCCGATTATTTTCTGGATCTGAAAACACATCACTTTCTAAAACTGGATCATAAACCCGAACGCGAGCTGGTCATTTGGGGAACAGGCTACAAAGCAAAGCGCATTGCGACGAAGTTGCTGGAAGCTCAGGCTGACTTTACCTGGCTGAATGCAAACCCCGCTAAGGCAGGTAAGAAGATCTACGGACAAAAGTTGCAACCAATGAGTGTTTTCGATGACCTTGTGAACCCACAAAGCATAATAACTATTGCGAACGAGAAGTCACAGCAGGAGATTCGAGAGTTTTTGAATACCAAAGGACATATTAGTGGCACCGATTATTTTTTCTTTTGCTAGTTTTTGGTCACTTTACGGCAACAAAGTACGACCTTCTTACTGTCACTGATAGTCGTAAAGAACACATAGTCCTCTCCTCCTTCCTTGATTTTCCACTTTTTTCGGATCTGAGCCACAGATTCCGGAAAGTTCCGGGTAGTGATATTTGCCTTAGAGAGGTTTAAAGTCCGCATTTCTTTTTTTGAATAGGGAATTACCTTGTCAATTGTAAAAGACCTTCCGGGGAAAGATATTGGACGCTCACCAGTATAAAGATGAGAGTGCTCGTGCAACTTGTGGACCCCGTAAGCTTCAGAGAGAAGATGAAAGGCTCCACTTTTCATAATGGCTGCATTGGGCTCGTAGAGGAATGACAGGGGTTCGGAGAATGTCGGCCTTCCCTCCTGCCCCCACTCAAATGTGAATGGCTGTAGCGCTTCGCCGGCAATTTCGATGGCGGTGATCTTTGGAGCACCTTCAAAATCCGGACGTAAAAGCCAAAGCAATTCTTTGACCTCATTATTAAGCGCCACTATATAGATCTCGGACACATTGGCAAGCTCGCTAAGACCTACGGTAATATCCAGCATAGGCGATGTCTTTACCATTAAAAGGTCACACTGTTTCAATAGTGCCGGTACGTGCGCCGGGATATCGGGTTCGCAATCCTTTAAGTAATGCACCTTTCCTTTGGTGTCGTGCCTTCTGGAGGGATCTGCATAAATTACATCAAAATGACGACTCAAAGCTGCCTTTAGTCCGTCCCCCTCCCGGCATTCAATATTAGTCGCATTAAGTACCTCAGCATTGTGGGCTACAATCTCCGAAAGAGATTCGTTCTGTTCCACGTGATATACCTTCTCTGCATGTTTTGAAAAAGAAAAACTATCCACTCCGAATCCTCCTGTCATATCGAGTATAGATTCTATCGGCCCTACCAATCCAGCCTTATAACTCGCGGTTTGCTCGGAAGAAGACTGTTCCAGATTCAGCGAAGGTGGGTAATAGATGCCCGGTGTGTTGAACCAGGTAGGGAGCTTCTTTGCCACCCGTCTTCGGGAGGCGATCTGCTCCAGTAGCTCCTGAACACTTACCCTGTCAAACGGGCTGCCGGAAAATGCCAGAGATGATGTATCTCCGGTATAGTCTTTAATAAATTGCTGAATTTCAGTATGTACTAAGTTTCGATTCAAAGAAATGAATTGACGTGTAAATATATACTAATGAAAACTACTACAAGAAAAACCTCGCCGTGTATATTTTTTTCATCGTCGGGCTTGCAGGTTTGTCTAAAAATAATACCTTAGCCCGACAACATTGAGGAATACTCACATGTACTATATACTTACAAACATCACTACAACTACCATTACCCCGTTGGGGTTGGTGTAAGTATATATTCGGTCTATAAATTCATTTCGTTTTAACAACAAAACATACGTACCATGCGCGTACTCAAATTTGGAGGTACTTCCGTTGGAAGTATTCCCAACATACATAAAGTGATAACCATTGTTTCGGGAGAACTCGGAAAATCCCGATTGGCAGTGGTGGTTTCGGCATTGGGAGGTGTGACAGACCTTCTGGAAAAGGCCGGGGAACTGGCTGCTCAAAAGGACACTTCCTATCGTGAGATAAGTGCAGAAATCATTAATAAGCACCTCACTTTCACCAGGGAACTCACAACAGACATTACCGTTCAGAACAGGATCGAGGCACTGTGTAACGATCTGGAAGATCAGCTTCAGGGAATCTACCTGGTTTCCGAACTTTCCCCGAAATCCAAAGACAAACTTACCTCGTTCGGTGAATTGGCCAGTTCCATTCTTATCTCAGAAGCATTTAGGGCCACCGGGATTGAGGTACATTGGGTCGATTCACGAGACCTTATCATCACAGATGATCAACACGGTCGGGCTCAGGTTGATTTCCCGCTTACCCGTGAAAATATTCAATCCCAACTTGGATCAGATGAGACACAACTGTTTCTCCTTCCGGGTTTTATAAGTCGATCGCATTCCGGCGATACCACTACCCTTGGACGCGGAGGCTCCGATTATACAGCCGCCATTATCGCTGCGGGTATTGAAGCAGAACGCCTGGAGATCTGGACCGATGTAAACGGTATGTATACGGCTAATCCCAAACATGTGAAGGAAGCCCGGCCTATCCGTTCGATTTCGTATCATGAAGCTATGGAATTATCGCACTTTGGTGCTAAGGTGATCTACCCTCCTACCATTGCACCCGTAATGCAGAAGAACATTCCCATTCATGTGAAGAGCACCTTGCAGCCCGAAGATCCTGGAACTGTTATCTCCAATGTTGACGGGCGAAACGGGTCTCCGGTGAAGGGACTCAGTCATATTCCGGACATTGCATTGCTTACGTTGGAAGGCGCGGGAATGATAGGCGTACCCGGGTTTTCCAGGAGACTTTTTGAGGTGTTGTCCTTTCAGCAGATCAATGTAATCTTTATTACCCAGGCTTCCAGTGAACACAGTATATGCATTGGAATACTGGAACAGGATGCCGAAAGGGCCCGAAAAGCTATAGACGCCGAATTCAACAATGAAATACAGTTGAAGAAACTAAAGCCGCTAATCGTGGAAAAAAACCTTGCGATGATCGCGCTTGTTGGCGACAGGATGAAAAGCCATCAGGGTATTAGCGGACGCATGTTTAGTGTATTAGGGCGTAATAACGTGAATGTGCGTGCCATTGCTCAGGGGGCCAGCGAGAAGAATATCAGCGCGGTTATCGATGAAAAAGATGTGGTGAAGGCTCTAAATAGTTTACATGAACGGTTCTTTGAGGCCCAGCGAAAACAAATCAATGTATTCATAACCGGTGTTGGAAATGTGGGCGGTCAGCTATTGGGTCAGATCAAACAACAGCGGGAGTATCTGAAGGATAACCTCAACCTTGACATACGCGTTCTGGGTATTTCTAACTCCAGAAAGATGTGTATTTCTGAAGACGGTATCTCTCTGGATAATTGGGAATCTGAATTGGATAGTGGTGTGAAAGCTGATCTAGATGCTTTTCGGGAACAGATCGTAGCTCTTAATAAGAGGAATTCAGTCTTTGTAGACATTACAGCCAGTGAACAGGTTGCCTTTGCTTATGACTCATTTCTGAAGTACAGCATCCCGGTGGTAGCTTGCAATAAGATTGCCGGTGCTTCGGAATACAGCTACTATGACACCTTAAAATCCTTAAGTAGAAAATACAATGCTCCCTTTTTATACGAAACCAATGTTGGAGCCGGTTTGCCGGTGATTGAAACCTTGCAAAACCTGATCGCCTCAGGTGATCGGATTCTTAAAATTGAAGCAGTGCTTTCCGGAAGTCTGAACTTTGTGTTCAACAACTTTCAAAGTGGGCGTAGTTTTCATGACATCGTGCAACAGGCCAAAACAGAGGGCTATACGGAGCCGGATCCCCGCATTGATCTTAGCGGTATCGATGTAGCGCGTAAGATACTTATCCTGGCACGTGAAAGCGGTTGGCCTTTGGATCTCGAATCCGTAAATATTGTTCCTTTTCTTACCGAAAAGAACCTCAACAGCAGCAGTGTGGACCATTTCTTTGAGACCCTTACAGAGGATGCAGGACACTTTGAAGATTTGGTTAAAAACGCTACTGAGAACGGTTGCAAACTGAAGTACGTAGCCACCTTAAAAGACGGAAAGGCCACTACCGGACTGCAGGAAATACCACTGGGCCATCCTTTTTATGATCTGGAAGGAAAAGACAATATTGTGCTGTACTATACAGAACGCTATAAAGAACAACCATTAATTGTTAAGGGTGCCGGAGCCGGTGCAGATGTTACCGCATCCGGACTTTTTGCCGACATCATTAAATTGAGAAAATTTTAATCTTTGCCCAATGAAGGAAGTTCGTGTATTTGCTCCCGCCTCTGTATCCAACATCAATTGTGGATTCGATGCGCTCGGGTTTGCGCTTGAAGGGCTGGGAGATGAAATGATCATTCGGAAAATTCCGGAACCTGAAGTGCGTATGGGGCAAATGTCAGGGGCTGACCTTCCCATGGATCCGAAACTCAATGTGGCCGGTGTAGCTGCGCAGGAGATGTTGGATGCGCTCAGTCCTGGTTTTGGAGTTGTCATTGATATTGACAAACGCATACGTCCCGGTAGTGGTTTAGGAAGTAGCGCCGCCAGTGCTTGTGGAGCGGTTTTCGGAATCAATCAGCTAATGGGCAATCCATTAGATAATCATCAATTGGTGCACTTCGCATTAAAGGGAGAGGCCCTGGCCAGCGGTGGAGAACACGCTGACAACGTAGCGCCCTGTCTTTTTGGTGGTGCCACGCTTATAAGCGGTTATAAACCATTAACCATAACCCCGTTGCCGGTTCCTGGTACGATATATACTGCAGTT
>CAZTLE010000223.1:0-5962 GCA_964614415.1 uncultured Aureitalea sp.
AATATCATCGATCAAATTTTCACCGGACTGCACCACTACCCTTTCGTTGTTTCCGTTGGAAAGAATGAGCTGTACACCATCCCACACAATGATGTGACGGAAATAACTCATGGAAACATCCTTTTCAACAATGTCGCCCGATGTTTGAATGCAATCCCAGGCTTTGGGAGAATCACATCCTACCAAAACAGCTGCAAAAACCAGTATAGCTACTATGTATCTCATGATCATTTATATTCGTATGCCAATTCCGAACTCCGCGGCCTCGGCTTTAGCCCAGTGCGCATGAATCGTCACGACACCGTACAGCAAATCGTTAAAAAAATATCGTTTAAGCCCTAATCTGTTGTAAATCTGATTTTCAAACTCGTAGGGCCAATATACGTAATACCCCAATTGAGATACAAACGCCACCTTGTTAAATCGCAGTTCATGTCCGATGAAAACACCTATACGACGGTAGTCCTCATCGCCCGTTAAGCCGTCCTCAGGGAAAGCAACGGTCCGGAATCTGATCAGATCGATAAGGAAATGCGAGAAAAATACATCGACCCCAACCTGAAAGGTCGATTTATAATTAATTCGCTTATCCGCGAAGGCTGAAATGGTGTAAAAGGGGAACTGTCCCAGGCCATTTACATCGGCTTCGTTTGAGCCGGTACGGAATACCAGGTTATAATGGATCCGCTCTGCATAGTTGGAACTTTTACCGCGCCAGGAAGTGACATGCCCAATGCGATTGGGGAAGGTCAACTGATCCGGTTGGTAGCTTAATCCAACATTGAAATACAGGGTATTCGTACTGTTGTTGGGAGCTCTTAAATTGGCATTGGAGTAGTGAATAAACCCAAACCCGACGTTAAGGCCAATCCCTTTGTAAACATTCTCCTTAATATAGCGCGCTCGTATCAGTGTAGAACTAAGAATACTACTTCCATAGGCATTGTTCTCAAAATTAGTCTCGGAGTCGTACGGATTGGTGTTGAAAGCAATTCCCTGTGCCACCCCGACACTCAGTCGGCGTTTCCAAAAATACCAGTTGAAATGTCCATAAATGGAATAGTTCTCACCCAGAATGGGGTTCTTCATATCCTGGTAGGCAAATGTGAAGCCCCAATCCGGAAAGTTATAGCGGCTTTCCCATTCGTTATAACCGTACGTTTTGCGATTGTAACTCAGCACGAAACCGGTAGGGTGCCCGGTTATCAGGTGAGCAATATCCGGATTGTGTTCTACAATAGTACCCTGAAAAACATCCAGCTCTACCGAAAAAGGGTGAATTTCCCTTTGTTGCCCAAACCCAAAAAGGGTTGTAAGCAGTAGTAGTAATAGGCAAAGGCGTTGTTTCATTTTGTTCCGCGAAAAGGCGTGTAAATATACACTAATCCACAAAAATTAACCGCCCGGTGAACAATTCTTCAACGTTCACAACGGGAGGGCGATGTACAGCGATAACGTCACCCGTTGCCTGAATAGTTCCTTCGATCTTTTGGCGGGGGTTGACAATCATTTTATTAGCACTTCGATGAAATACTATAAGCTCCTGAACAATGAGATCAGGGCCTTCAAATCGTGGGATCTCATCTCCAAAACTTATCACAGCTTCCTCTACGGTCCCTGAAATATGAAAATTGCTGAATCCATTCGCCTCGACCGCAAAGAATTCAGCTTCGATCTCCAGGGAGAAATCACCACTCTTCTTCGGATTTTCCGGACCTGCTGTTGTATTACTTATGAGGTGCAACCTGGGAAAGCGCAACACCTCCCGACTGACCACCTCGGACACAGAACTATTTCTGATTTCCGTAAGTTCCGGCGTTGTGACTATGGCCCTTGTAATCCGAAAATCGCGTGCCAGATTACATCCGTTAGCATTCGTGAAAACCAGCACTCCATCTCTTACATCTACGGAAATCTCATTAAAGAGGTTTTCGCCGCTTTCAACGATAACACTTCTGTTAGGGCCCTGCTGTATTTCAAGAGCAACATCATCCTCGATTCGAATTTTGGAGAATTCGGGAACTTCATACGTTCTTTGAACAATATCCCCGGCCGTTTGCAAACAATCCCATGAGTTCTCATTGTTGCAACTCGTGGCAACACCTGCCAGCAGGATCAGTATAAAATAGTACGTTCCTTTCATAGGCTTTATATTCGAATACCGACTCCAAATTCAATGGCTTCGGCATTAAAGGCATGCGACTTTACGGTGCTCACCCCATAGATCACATCCGAGAAATAATACTTTAGCCCTGCCCGGGAATACACCCGCGACTCATATTCATAAGGCCAATAGAAATAATATCCCAACTGAGTCACAATACCCAGATGCCCCAATCGAAATTCGTGCCCTCCAAATATGGCAAACCGTTTAAAGTCTTCATCGCCTGTTATTCCTCGATTCGGAAAGGCCACCGACACAAACTCAATCTCTTTCTTCAGAAACAAAGCAAAGAAGGCATCTACTCCCAATTGCAATGTATGCTTGTAGCTGAGCCTCTTATCAACAAAAGCTGAGATCACCCAAAATGGATGTTGCCCCAGATTAAAGAAATCACTCTCGTTAACGCCGCCACGGACCACAAAATTGTATCGAATGGGCTCCGAAATGGGATCATAGTTACTCTCCACCTCAGCCGACAGCCCCGTTTCTCCTGTATTTTCAAGGTTGTATTTTACACCCAGATTGAATGAAAGCACATTCGATCCTGAATTAGGTGTCTTCACACTTCCGCTGGAATGGTGTATGAATCCGAGTCCGGCCTGCATTCCAAGGGAAGGCAGGATCTCAGGCTGTACATAATTCATCCAGAGGTAGGTGGATGCCAGTAAATGGCTTCCGTATGAGATGTTCTTGAAATTGGTATCCAGATCAAAGGGATTGGTATTATAGGCCACTCCCTGTCCAAGACGCAACTGCAAACGCCGGTTCAGAAAGTAAAAATTGTAATGACCATACAAGCCGTAATTCCTCCCTAATACCGGATTACCGAAATCGACATACAAAAATGAAAGCCCCCAGTCCGGTCGGTTGTATTCGTGGTGCCATCGTTTGGACCCGTCCGTAGCAAAATTGTACGAAAGAATAGCTCCTTGCGGCTGATCTACCGCGAGGTGAGCGACATTCTTGTTGTGTACCAGGAACGAACCATAGTAGTACTGAACGTCCAGGGAATTGGAAAACTGATCACTTTCTTGTGCAGATAAACCACAGCAACAGATGTTGAAAAACCATAATATTCTTCGGAGCATCCCGAAAAATAGTGATTTCTAGAAAACTGCAGTGGCAATGTCCCGGATGTTGTCACTTTTCCCCATGGAATAGTAATGGACAAAAGGAACTCCCGCTTTTATAAGTTCTTTACTCTGATTGATACACCACTCCGTACCTACTTGCCGGGCGGCCTTATTGTCGGCGCATTTCACCACTTCCATAACCAGATCATCGGGAAGGTCCACTTTAAATCGGTGCGGAATCAAATTGAGCTGCTTTTTGGTCGCAATTGGCTTTAGTCCGGGAATGATAGGTACTTCAATACCCGCAGCACGGCATTTATCTACGAAATCGAAATACTTCTGATTGTCGAAGAACATCTGGGTCACGATGTATTCTGCACCTTTCTTGATCTTCTTTTTGAGAAAGTGAATATCACTGTCCATACTGGGCGCCTCCATGTGCTTTTCAGGATACCCGGCCACGCCAATACAGAAATTGGTAGGGGTGGAATTCTCCAGGGCTTCATCCAGATATTTACCCGAATTGAGATGATCAATCTGACTTACCAACTGGGAGGCATAGGTATGCCCTTCCTTTTCGGGACGGAAATAGGTCTCGCTCTTTACCGCGTCACCTCGTAATGCCATTACATTGTCAATACCAAGGAAACCGAGATCAATTAAGAAATTCTCTGTTTCTTCCCTGGTAAAGCCTCCGCACAGGATATGCGGGATGGCATCCACGTTGTATTTGTTCTGAATAGCGGCACAGATTCCTACGGTTCCCGGTCGCTTCCGAACTACTTTCTTTTGAAGCAAGCCGTTACCGATATCTTCATAGACGTATTCCTCACGATGATAGGTAACGTCAATAAACGGAGGATTGAATTCCATGAGCGGATCGATCCCGTTAAATATCGATTGAATATTCTGGCCTTTAAGCGGTGGTAAGATCTCAAATGAGAACTGGGTCTTGCCGTTTGCAGCGGCTATGTGTTCTGTTACTTTCACGAATCAGCAATATTTGGGTTAAGCCATTTTATGGCAGTTTCAATGGGTATATTTTTTCGTTGTGCGTAGTCTTTAACCTGGTCCTGTTTTATTTTTCCAAGTCCGAAATAACGCGCTTGAGGATTGGCAAAGTAGTATCCGGAAACCGAAGCAGCCGGCCACATAGCCAGGCTTTCGGTAAGGGTGACTCCCGTACGTTTCTCAACTTCGAGCAGCTCCCAAATGGTTTCTTTCTCCAAGTGATCGGGACATGCCGGATATCCGGGAGCAGGACGAATTCCTTTGTATTCTTCTTTAATAAGAGCTTCATTGTCCAGTGCTTCTTCGGAGGCATACCCCCAAAATTCTTTTCGCACTTTTTCATGAAGGTGTTCTGCAAATGCTTCAGCCAGACGGTCCGCCAGGGCTTTGATCATGATCGAACTATAGTCGTCATGCTCTGCTTCGTAAGCAGCAGCCAGTTCGTCTGTACCAAATCCGGCGGTCACGCAAAAACAGCCTATGTAGTCCTTGATGCCGGTCGATGCGGGTGCGATAAAGTCGGCTAGTGCCAGATTGGGCCTCCCAGCGGCCTTCTGACTCTGCTGGCGTAGCGTTCGGAATACGAATTCGTCACCTTCGGTGGTATTAACACGAATATCGTCGTCTCCATCAGCATTCGCTTCAAACAGTCCGAAGACGGCATGTCCTTTCAGTTTCTTTTCAGAAAAGATCTCTTTCAGCATCACCTGGGCATCACGGTACAGTTCGGAGGCCTGTGTTCCCACGACTTCATCTTCCAGTATGTTCGGGAATCTTCCGTGAAGGTCCCAACTTCTGAAAAACGGGGTCCAGTCAATGTAGTTTTTCAGTTGTTCCAAATCAAAGTCTTCCAGCACTTTAATTCCGAGCTGGTTAGGTTTGGAAATCGCGACCGAACCCCAATCAATTTCAAATTTATTTTTCCTGGCTTCCGAAAGGGAGACAAACGACTTTCCTTTCTGTCGCTTTAAAAATCCTTCCCGGAAGTCAGCGTATTCAACTTTCAGAGCTTTTTTGTAACTATCAGATGTTTTCTTCTGAAGCAGATCTCCCACCACGGTAACTGCACGGGACGCGTCATGGACATGCGCCACAGCGTGTTCGTATTGCGGATCGATCTTCACAGCCGTATGGGCTTTGCTGGTCGTAGCTCCACCAATAAGCAGCGGCACACTAAACTCCTGGCGTTGCATTTCCTTCGCCAGAAATACCATCTCGTCCAGAGAAGGCGTAATAAGACCACTGAGTCCGATAACATCCACTTGCTCCTCTTTAGCCGTGGCAATAATTTTTTCAGGGGGCACCATAACCCCCAGGTCCACGATCTCATAGTTGTTACAAGCCAGGACGACACTAACGATGTTCTTACCAATGTCATGGACATCTCCTTTCACCGTGGCCATCAATATCTTACCATTGGATGAAGAAGCTTCCTCTTTATTTTCTTCAATATACGGCAGCAAATAAGCGACAGCCTTTTTCATCACGCGCGCCGATTTTACCACCTGTGGCAGGAACATCTTACCGCTTCCGAAAAGATCACCCACCACATTCATTCCGTTCATGAGGTGTCCTTCCACTACTTCGATCGGCTTGTCTACAATCTGACGTGCTTCCTCCACATCGGTTTCAATAAAAGTATCGATTCCCTTCACCAATGCCCTCGTAATGCGGTCCTGTAAGGGGTCTTCCCGCCAGGAGAGGTCGGCTGTTT
>CAZTLE010000224.1:0-5941 GCA_964614415.1 uncultured Aureitalea sp.
CCAAGCTGGACGCCGATCGCGCCTTACTCGAGATTAAGCGGAACTTCCCGGATGCTTTTTACTTTTCGAAAAAAAGAAAGAAGAAAAGCTAAGGCGATCCTTCTCCTATCCATTTGCCTTAAGTCGATGGCGCTAAGACCAATGACGATTGACGAAACAGATCCCAAATCCCAAATCCCAAATCCCAAATCCCAAATTCCAAATTCCAAATTCCAAATTCCAAATTCCAAATTCCAAAATCGTAAATCGTAAATCTGTACTCCAATACCTCAAAACCCGTCCGCATATTACCATGATTGGGAAAAACTAACATCGCCTTGTCCTAATTGTCGCCTTCAATACGTCTATCTTATACAAAGCAACTAAAAGGACGATTAATCAGTAAAAATTTCACCATGAAAAAACTATTGTTACCCCTTGCGGTATTAGCACTTCTCAGCTTTACTGTGACCGACAACAACCTTACCCGGGAAGAGCGCAATACGGCTTCAAAATCACTAAAGGAAACTCAGGAACGCGTTACTTCAACAATTAAAGGATTAAGTACGGCGCAATTGAATTTCAAGCCCACTCCGGAATCATGGTCTGTGGCCGAATGCCTGGAGCACATCACTATTTCGGAATACAGTATTTTCGAAATGCTTCAAGGGACTTTACAGTCGGAAGCCGATCCATCACGAAGAGGGGAAGTCACACTTAGCGATGAACAATTGATTGTCGTTGTTACAGATCGATCGAACAAGGTAAAAACTCAGGAACCCTTTGAGCCTACCGGTAAATACGGATCGGTTGAAGAAACCCTGGAGTCCTTTCTTACCAAGCGCAAGTCGAACATCCGGTTTGTCATGAATACCCAGGACGATCTTAGAAATCGCTATCAGCAGTTTCCCTTTGGCCTGGCCGATTCGTATCAGATTTTATTGCTTATCTCGGCTCATACCGAGCGGCATGTAGCGCAAATGGAAGAAGTAATGTCGCATGACACATTTCCGAAGGAGTAAATGAAGCAATTGTTGTCAGTTTGAACCTGACTGTCATCAAACAGGCGCGGTCGAAAACCCGGAATAGCTAATCTGTTCATCACATTTCGACTGCGCTCAATGTGACAAACGTTCCAGTAATACCTAATAGCTTTCTAGAGTTTCTTCTTAACTGCTACCTCCTGGAAGGATTCGATGATATCTCCTTCTTTAAGATCGTTGTAGTTCTTGATCTGCATACCGCAGTCGTACCCTTTGGCCACTTCCTTCACATCATCTTTAAATCGTTTCAGAGATGCGAGTTCGCCGGTGAATACAACCACTCCTTCACGGATGAGACGTACTCCGGAGTTTCTGAATATCTTACCGCTGGTTACCATACAACCTGCAATGGTTCCCACTTTGGATATCTTGAAGGTCTCCCGGATCTCGGCAGTACCGGTAATCTCCTCCTTGATCTCCGGTGACAACATTCCTTCCATGGCATCTTTGAGATCATTGATCGCATCGTAGATGATGGAATAGGTTCGGATATCGATCTCTTCCTTATCGGCCAATTGACGTGCATTGCCCATAGGACGCACGTTAAATCCAATAATCACCGCATCGGAAGCTGAAGCGAGGAGTACATCACTTTCGGTGATCGCTCCAACACCCTTCAGAATGATATTCACCTGAATTTCTTCCGTAGACAGTTTGAGGAAGGAGTCTGTCAATGCTTCTACCGATCCGTCCACATCCCCTTTCAGAATGATATTCAATTCCTTGAAATCACCCAGTGCGATTCGGCGACCGATCTCATCCAGCGTAATATGACGTTGGGTTCTAACAGATTGCTCTCGCTGAAGTTGCGTACGCTTGGAGGCAATGCCTTTCGCTTCGCGCTCGTCCTCAAAGACATTAAATTTATCACCGGCCTGAGGTGCTCCATCCAGTCCTAAAATAGAAACAGGGGTAGATGGTCCGGCTTCTTCCACGTTATTTCCACGCTCATCGTGCATGGCTTTTACTTTACCGCTGTGCTGACCTGCCAGTACATAGTCTCCTACGCGTAGCGTTCCTGCCTGCACCAGTATCGTGGATACATATCCCCGCCCTTTATCAAGGAAGGCTTCTACCACAGTACCATTGGCCACCTTGTCCGGATTGGCTTTCAGTTCCAATAGTTCGGCTTCAAGCAATACCTTTTCGAGCAGTTCGTTAATCCCTTCCCCGGTTTTCGCAGAAATATCCTGGGATTGGATCTTACCTCCCCAGTCTTCTACCAGGAGGTTCATATTGGCAAGCCCTTCTTTGATCTTATCAGGGTTCGCCGTAGGTTTATCAATCTTGTTAATGGCAAAGACGATAGGCACACTTGCCGCTTGAGCGTGACTGATGGCCTCCTTTGTCTGTGGCATAATATCGTCATCGGCCGCTACCACAATAATGGCAAGGTCGGTCACCTGGGCTCCACGCGCCCGCATCGCGGTAAAGGCCTCGTGACCCGGTGTATCCAGGAAGGCGATCTTCTGACCGTTTTCCAATTCCACACCATAAGCACCGATGTGCTGGGTGATCCCTCCGGATTCCCCGGCTATCACATTCTCTTCACGAATGTAGTCAAGGAGAGAGGTTTTACCGTGGTCTACGTGACCCATAACGGTTACGATAGGCGCTCTGGATTTGAGATCTTCGGGTGCGTCCTCCTCTTCCTGAATCGCCTCTTCAATATCAGCAGTTACGAATTCTACCTGATATCCGAATTCCTCGGCAACAATGGTAAGCGTTTCGGCATCCAGTCGTTGGTTCATGGTCACCATCATCCCAAGTGACATACAGGCTGAGATCACTTTGGTTACCGGCACGTTCATCATGGTTGCAACTTCGCTCACCGTAACGAACTCGGTCACCTTGAGTACAGTGCTCTCGAGTTCCTGCATCGCCAGTTCCTCTTCAGTTTTCTGACGGTGGATATCTCTTTTTTCCCGACGGTATTTGGCGGCCTTTCCTTTGGAGGATTTCCCCTGAAGTTTCTCCAGGGTCTCCCGTACTTGTTTTTGTACTTCTTCCTCGCTAGGCTCCTCTTTTGGAACATGAGAACGTCCTCTTCTTCCTCGATTGTCGCGTGCATTTCCCCCGCCTTTTGACGGCTCCTTACTTATACGACGTCTTCGGGTTTTCTTCTCTTTTTTGTCCTTCTCCTGCTTTTCTTTATCCTTCTTCCGTTCGGGTTTCTTGAACTTATCAAGGTCGATCTTCTGCCCGGTGAAATTAGGGCCGTCGAGTTTTTTATACTGTGTTTGAACCTTTTCCGGTTCTTTGGGTTCCTCCGGTGTTTCCTCTTCTTTGGCCTCTTCCTTCTCCACCTCAGGTTCAACCACCTCTTCTTCTACGACTTCGGCCACCGGCTCTTCCACTACCTCCTCAACTTCCGGCTGCGGTTCTTCTTCTTTCGGAGCTTCTTCTTCGACTGTTTCGGGTTTTTCCGATTCCAGTTCGATCTTGCCAACCTGCTTCGGACCTTCCAGTTTGGCTTCGGCTTTGATTACCTGGGAACCTTCATCCTGCTGCTTTTCTTCCTGCTCGCGTTCCCGGGCCAGGCGAAGTTCTTCTTTTTCCTTTCGCTTCTCCTCACCTACTTCTTTTGAGGCTACTTTTTTACTCTTATCTGTTTGGAATTCTTCAAAGAGTACTTCGTATTCCTCATCGGAAATCTTCGTAGTAGGGCGTGCTTCTATCTCGTAGCCTTTGGAACTCAAAAATTCCACGGCACGGTCCAGTGAGATATTGAACTCACGCAATACTTTACTAAGCCTCATTGTTTTTACTTCAGCCATACGCCGGTTTTCTCCTTATTTCTCTGTTAAAAACATGTAAAAGTAGTCATTCTTTGGACTACTCCTCAAATTCTTCTTTTAATATATTGACAACCTCCTGAATCGTCTCCTCTTCAAGGTCGGTCCTGTTGACCAGATCAGCCATCTCATGCTCCAGCACACTTTTGGCGGTATCCAGTCCGATTTTTCTAAATTCTTCAATGATCCATTCTTCGATCTCATCTGAGAATTCGGACAGCTCTACATCTTCTTCGGCTCCTTCTCTCAACACGTCAATCTCATAACCGGTTAGCTGTCCTGCCAAACGGATGTTATGTCCTCCACGGCCAATGGCTTTGGACACCTCTTCGGGTTTCAGGATCACCTCCGCACGTTTGGTCTCTTCGTTAATACTTATCGAAGTAACCCGCGCAGGGCTTAATGCTCTCGTGATGAACAGTTGCAGGTTGTTGGTAAAGTTGATCACATCTATGTTCTCGTTCCCCAATTCGCGAACAATCCCATGGATACGTGAACCTTTCATTCCCACACAGGCTCCTACCGGATCAATGCGATCGTCATAAGAGTCTACTGCAACCTTTGCTTTCTCTCCGGGAATACGCACTACTTTCTTCACAGTAATGAGACCGTCGAATACTTCGGGGATCTCCTGCTCGAAAAGTTTTTCCAGGAATAGCGGATTCGCACGGGACATGATGATGGATGGCTTGTTCCCTTTCAGCTCTACGCTTTCAATAATTCCTCGTACGTTGTCTCCTTTACGGAAGAAATCGGACGGTATCTGTCTATCCTTGGGAAGGATTATTTCATTCCCTTCATCATCCAAAAGGATCACCGCCCTGTGACGAATGTGGTGTACTTCTGCCGTGTATATCTCGCCTTCCAGTTCCTTGAACTGCTTATAGATATTGGTGTTATCGTGTTCGTGAATCTTGGAGATAAGATTTTGTCGCAGTGCCAGGATCGAACGTCGACCCAGGTCGGCCAGCTTTACCTCTTCCGAAACGTCTTCACCGATCTCGAAGTCTTCTTCGATCTTACGTGCTTCCGTAAGTGAGATCTCTTCGTTCGGATCTTCCACTTCTCCGTCGGCCACTACGATCCGGTTTCGCCAGATCTCAAGGTCACCCTTATCCGGGTTAATGATAATATCAAAATTATCATCGCTCCCGAACTTCTTCTTCAGGGCATTTCTAAATACATCTTCCAGGATCGCCATAAGCGTCACCCGGTCTATAAGCTTGTCATCTTTGAATTCGGAAAAAGAATCGATTAACGCCAGATTTTCCATATCATGCTACTTAAATGTTATCATCACTTTTGCTTCAACAATTTCTGTATAGGGTAATACCGCTTCCTTTTGTACGGTTACTTTTCCTTTACCAACAGGTTTGGGTTCGCGTGCTTTCCAGGTGAGTGTAATGGCATCTTCATTGGCCTGCTTCAACGCACCTTCCATCACTTCACCCTCCCTGGTCTTTACTTTAAGCTTACGCCCTACATTCTTTACGTACTGCCGCACCAATGTAAGTGGCTCGGACACTCCTGCCGAGGCTACTTCCAGGGAGAAATCCTCTTCTTCCCTGTCGAGATTGTGTTCTATCTCTCTGCTTACGGCAATACAATCGTTAAGGGTCACTCCCTCATCACCATCCAAAGTAACTTTGATCTGATTGCCTTCAGAAATACTCAAGTCAATGAGAAACAACGACTTGTTCTTTTCTAATGCCTGTTCTAAAAGTTGAGTGACTCTTTCCCGCATTAATTTTGGCTATAAAAAGAGGGGACTCTGTGTCCCCTCGGCGTGTTACGTACCAAATGCGGTGCAAATATACTATATTTTTTAAACTTTTAAAAGCGAGGGGCTCCCGTTTTATTTTTGTAATTTATTCCTAACTAATCATCCCTAATTTTTTACTGCAATGAAAAAAATTCTGGTCCCCACCGATTTTTCGACTCAAGCTGAAAACGCGCTTAAAGTAGCTGCGCAAATGGCGTCGAGATACGACAGTGAAATCTACCTTATGCACTCCATGGAAATGCCGTTGCATCTGGCTAACAACGGCTCTTCAGGCAGTCTGCCGGAAGCCATGTATTTTATTAAACTTGCCGAGAAACAATTTGAAGAGATCATAAAGCGTC
>CAZTLE010000225.1:0-5907 GCA_964614415.1 uncultured Aureitalea sp.
CCGTCAGTCCAATGCACAAATAGGTCGTACCGTGGGCATTAGCTCTCCGGCTGTGGCAGAACGGATCAAGAAAATGGAGGACGCTGGGATCATTACAGGGTATAAGACCCTGGTATCTCCCTTTGAGACCGGTTATCAGTTAAAAGCAATCATCACGCTACGTGCTTTTATGGGAAAGTTAAAGCCGTTTTTAGAACGGGTGGGGTCGTATGAAGAAGTAGTGAATTGTTATCGCATCACCGGAAACGAAAATATTGTGATGGAGGTAGTACTTAAGAATCAACAACATCTGGAGAGCTTCATTGATCAATTGATCACCTACGGTGAAACCAAAACCCAGATTGTCTTATCGCATGTGGTTCAGCACAGCGAGATCAAACCTATAAGCTAGTTTATTCGGACTCGATTACAATATGGGGTACTTCGTCGAGGTTCCAGTCGATAACCAGCCCCCCGGCCAGGGAACGGGCAATCTCAGCTCCATACAGATATTCACTTAGATAAAGTGCCGCTTCGAAACTTTTGGCACCTCCTGCCGAAGTAATGTACTTTCCGTCGTGTACAAACAGGACGTTTTCCCGAATGTCGAGTTCCGGGAACATCTCACGCATGGTATCAATGTCACTCGGGAAGGTGGTAGATACCGAATTTTCCAATAGACCGGCTGCTGCCAGCACAAAGGCACCGTCGCAATGGGACGTCATAAATTGAGCGGTTTTGTCCACCTTACGCACAAAATCCAACATGACTTCGTCCTCGAGATCGGTATCCAAATGATGTTCTGCGCTGGGGACGACCAGGATATCAATTTGAGGAATGCTATCGGTAAGGTAATTGTAATCCGGAAGTATCCTCATGCCTTCAAAAGTAATCACCGGGTCGTCCGTATTCGCAACCGTGAACACATTCATGGCCTTGATATTCTCTCTGAAAATTGTGTGCTGAAAGATATCAAAGGGAGCCGTGAGCTCCGTGTTGTACACTCCGTCCATAATGAGAAATCCCACGTTGTATCGGTCGGGATCCAGCTTCGGAAATTCCTTGACATCTTTCAATTCCGCAACATCGGAAGTGACTACTTTTTCTTCCGAAGAATTACCACAAGCCATGCATAAAAGCGCAAATAGTACGACGAAGTTTTTCATATGGATTTCATTTATATAACTCAATAACTCTATAACCTAATAACCCAATAACAATATCAATAAGAATAAACAATACCAACAACCCTTATTCCTCTGCTATTTCGGGCACTTCAAAAGTACCGGATTTTTTTCGCAATCGGTGTAACCAGATGGTCAATGCTCCTACTGCCATAGAGGCAATGAACAATATGGTCCACGTAGCGTCAAACCCAATGGCATTTACAGCGTCCATACTTCCCTTATGTCCGAAAATATGGGCAAAGGACCAGCTCATAGTATAGAAGGCCATGTAGCTTCCTTTTCTCCCTTTGGGCGCCATTTCCAATGCCAGAGAGTTGGAGAAGGGGGAACCGATCATTTCACCAATGGTCATTAGGATCATGCCTATAACCAGTACTCCGCTCCATGCACTCATGTTCAATACAATGAAACTTACACCTACGAAGAAGATACCCCAGAAGGTTGCCATAGCTTTTGAGATTCCTATCTTCTCCAGCCATCCCACCAGCGGCATTTCCAGAAAAACGATCATTCCGGCATTCAGTAGGAAGAGGAGCCCAATGACGTCCTCAGACAACCCGTGTTCCTGTTCATAGTACAGAGGAACGGACGAGAAGTACTGTACGAATGCCATGCTGCTTATCAAAATGATAAAAAAGAAGAGCATGTACGTCCCATTGCGATGGGCGGGCACTCCTTCTTTGATAACAACCTCTTCCGACTCTTTCTTTCTGGACGCTTTTGGCTTCAATGCCAAAAACAATAACGAGGCAGCTATGATGCAGGTAATACCGTCTATCCAAAACAGATAATCATAACTTATGCGCGCAATGATAATACCCCCTACAACGGGTCCAATGGCACATCCAAGGTTGATAGCCAATCGTATCAATGCAATTCCGCGGGTCACATTCTTTGGTTCGCTATATGCCTCGCACGCAACAAAGACCGCAGGGCGGTAGGAATCTACCAGCAACATGAGTATGAAGATCCCCGTACAGGCGGCATAGAAGCTGTCCAGAAACTGATAGGAGATAAATGCCAGTCCGCCTGTAAAGAAACTGAGGACAATCACTTTATAATAACCAATGGCATCAGTCAATCGACCACCGATAAGTGCTCCCACCAGGGAGCCCGTACCGTAACAGGTCATGATCCAACCTACTTGCGGCAGTGTAAACCCTTTGGCATTGACCAGATAGAGCGATAAAAATGGAATTACCATAGCACCGGCCCTGTTAATCAGGGTAACAAGTGACAGCATCCAGATCTCTCGCGAAAGCCCTCTGAAGTTCTCTATATATTTTAAGTAAAATGTTTTCATGGTGGTTATCTAAAAATAAAACGTCCGACTGAAAAGCCGGACGTTTATATATTGAATTAGTTGATTCTTATATAGTCAATACGTTTTATACCGGCGGTGATCCCCTGTAGAGGTTACTTGCTGGATATTTGAAAACATATTGCGTCTCATTTTACTTGTTGTTTGAAGCAAATGTAATCAAAGATTTGATTCGATCGACAAGGTTTGTGTTTTTTTCTGAAGGTCATTCCGGTTATCTTTAGCTCAAACGAAATCAAATGAAAGTTTTTCTGTCTGCTTTACTTCTGTGTATGTCCTTGTATTCATTCGGTCAGGACGAAACCCTTATTGACGAAATTGTGGCCTATCAGGACTCTGAAAACGAGAAGTTCTCCGATCCGGAAACGACCATACTGGAACCGAAGGATTTTGCTGAATTCAAGGAGTTGGACTTCTATCCAATTGATTTAAAATACCGGGTGGAAGCGAGGTTTGTTCGTACACCTGATGAAAAGCCGTTTTTGATGCCAACCACCACGAGTCGGCTTCCGGAGTACGTGAAGTACGGTGAAGCTCATTTCACCATTGACGAAAAGAAACTGAAACTTGCCCTGTATAAGAACACCGAACCCTACGATGAACCGGGATATGAAAACTACCTTTTCTTACCTTTTACAGACCTTACAAGTGGTGATGGATCTTATGGGGGTGGGCGCTTTATGGATGCCTGGATTCCGGAAGGAGAAACTATCGTTTTGGACTTCAATAAAGCCTATAACCCGTATTGCGCATATAACAGCCGCTATTCATGTCCCATTCCTCCCAGAGAGAATCATTTGGCGATTGAGATCAAAGCAGGAGTAAAAGATTTTGGGAAACACTAGAATGTTTTAGTCAACCACATCCCGAGAAAGACAGCGGCAAAACCCAGTATAAAACTGCCGACGGTGTAAAGGGCGAAGCTCATAAAATCACCGGCTTTCAGAAATACGTGATTTTCATAGGCAAAGGCTGAGAAGGTTGTAAACCCTCCACAAAAACCTGTAGCCAGCAGCAAGACTAAATTTTGGGAAAGTAGTTCGTTTTTAAGTGACAACCCCAGGATGATGCCAATGATAAGGCTTCCCAAAATATTAGCAGCAAAGGTACCATAGGGAATTCCGGACTGCTCACTGTTCAGATAAATTCCGGTGACGTAGCGCAACACACTTCCCACACCGCCTCCTAAAAAAACCAGTAAAATTGCCTTCATTATTGCTTCATGACTTCGGATTCCTGATCTAAGCTCTCAATACTAACTATTGCCCGGGATCTTCCTGAACTACGATCGGAATGAAGATCTCTGTGATCCAGTCGGCCGGATTAGGTACTTCGCCGGGATCGTTGGCATAGATCTCAAACATGTTACCGTTAGGATCGGCTGTGATCTTGTTTTGAGCCATATATTCCTTGGCGGTTTCGTAAGCCGTTGAAATGTTCGTGTAATTTCCCTTGAGAGTGGTCTTTAGTGCAGTTACCTTATCCATGAAGCCACATACCACTGGAGAACCTTCTGGGGTAATGATCCGCTCCCTGACCGGGATACCTGCTGAAAAGATAAGCGTGCCATTGGGATCATCGATCTCATGATATACTGTGAACGGCATTCCCGACGGCTGAATGTTGTTTTGAGTCATGAATCCCATAATCTGACCGTACATCTGCCCCATACGGGTACTCAATTCGCTCTGCTTAGCGGCTGTGGTCACATACATATAGAATCCGCCGCTGTAGTCGGTTATACCGTCTACGTTGATGGTATATTGCTTCATGCTCTCCTGGACAGTGCTATCGAGTTTGGTAAGTCCCACCTCGTACATTTGCTTGATGGAGGTCTCCATATCTTCCGAAGCAAACGCCATAAACACCTTTTCCATGAAGGAGTGTTCGCCTTTCATTCCCCAGGTAACATCTGTGCCGGTGCCATCTTCGGAGGGTTCCAGACGCCAGTATACATCACTTTCGGAATCACCCATAGGAGTATTGAAGGTGATCTTCTGATCAATTTCTTTACCCGGAATCACTTTGACCGTTTGCATGGAACCGTCACCCATAACCTCGCTCTTCCATGAATAGGAAGCACCTTCACCTTCCGTTTTTTCGGCATAGGCGAATTCAAGATCGGGATCTTCAGCCATCCAGGGACCCCAGCTTTCCCAGTTTTTAAAATCTTTGATGTTGTCATAAATAACCTGCGAGGGCGCTTGAATGGTGCGCGTCTCGGCAGCATCAAAACTGCCGTCTTTAGTTCCAAAATAGATTGAACCGCCAATAATGACGATCAAAATAAGAAATAGAAGATATTTTAAAATTTTCATGGTTAGGTTGCTTTAGCCACTTGCTAAGATAGACAATTTTCGACTTAGAAATGGTCTTCCTGGACCATGAGATCACCGGAATTTGCTACATTTGCTGGAAACCAAAAACCAGAATTATGAACAGATTATTTTTTGTTATTGCCTTAATGGGGATGGTGTTCATTTCTTCTTGCAAAGACGAGGCGAAAGGAGATCAGAACCTGGCCGATAACACTGGGGCAACCAAGGAGGCGAAGGGCGATTTTGAGTACCTTTCGGAACAGTTTGCCGATCTTAAAATACTGCGATATCAGATCGATGGTTGGGAGGACCTTTCACTTAACGAGCAGAAATTGGTCTACTACCTGACTCAGGCCGGATTGGAAGGGCGTGATATCATGTGGGATCAGAATTACCGCCACAATCTGAAGATCAGAAACGCCCTGGAGAATGTGTATACCAATTACTCGGGCGATAAGACCACCGAAGACTGGAAGAACTTCGAGATCTATCTGAAGCGTGTGTGGTTCTCAAACGGAATTCACCATCACTACAGCACGGCTAAGATCAAGCCGGGTTTCAGTAAAGAATATCTTCAGCAACTGCTTACTGAAACAAATACAACCCTGGAAGGCGAGCCATTGGATGTGATCTTCAATGATGCCGATGCCAAGAAAGTGAATCTTTCCAAAGACGCCGATATCGTGCTGGAAAGCGCCATTAATTTCTATGGCCCCGATGTTACGGCCGATGAGGTCGAGGCCTTTTACGGCGCCATTGAGACAGATCCGGATGAGCCTATTGAAGTAGGATTGAACTCTAAGCTGGTTCGTGAAAACGGACAATTAGTTGAAAAAGTTTGGAAAAGCGGAGGTATGTATGGTGCGGCCATTGACAAGATCGTCGGATGGCTCGAAAAAGCGCAGGGCGTGGCCGAGAATGAAAAGCAGGCCGAAGCCCTTGGCTTGTTGATCGAATACTACAAAACCGGAAGCCTGGATACCTGGGACGATTATGCGATTGCCTGGGTGAACGCTACGGAAGGAAATATCGATTGGATCAATGGTTTCATTGAAGTATATAACGATCCTAAGGGGTACCGCGGATCCTATGAGACTATTGT
>CAZTLE010000226.1:0-5895 GCA_964614415.1 uncultured Aureitalea sp.
GATAATTCAAGATTGGAGGCATCGCTACCTACATTATCGGTATGTCCTTCGATTCCAAACATCTTGTCGGGATGGGCCTTCATTACTTCGGCAATGCGCTTAATCTCGGCATACGACCTGGGAATGATTTCCGAACTACCCGTTTCGAAGTGAATGTTATTCGTCACGATACGGCCTTCCAGCACTTGTTCTTTGTATTTGGGATGGGCTCCCGCGGCAATTTTAAAATTATCCATTATGAATACAGGTCTGTCTGTTGTCTGACAACAATTCCAGAAGGTTGCCAACACTGGCTTACGATCGCCCGGAATACGCGCGTTGAAGACCCGATAATCGTTAAAATAGGCTTTTATACTATTCCCATTCACAGAAATTGAGATATGTGCCCAGTCATTGGCTAAATCGGAAGGTTCCACACCAGGTACCTTCCCACTTGTAACGTTTAACATCCCAATGTACCGGTGAGAAATGTCAATTGTGGCCAGTTTATAGCGATAATCGGTACTATAGAGGTACAGGTTATATCCGTAGCTTCCATAGCCTTTTGGATTTGCTTTGGGATCGGCCATAAACACATCAAACTCGATCGTATAAGCTTCCGGCAGGGTAAATCCTTCGTCCCAGTTGGGATGTCCATATCCCAGGTCTCCGCTCATACCTTTGTTTCCGTCAATCACTATCACCTCCATAACGCCCTTATTGTATTTCCATTTACTGGGTATTTCTCCCACTTCTTCATCTTCAAAATCATCAAAGAAAATAATGTCTCTCCCCGGCTTGAAATCGTAGCGTTTCATCCAGATCTCTTTTTCTTTCTTTTCGGAAGTTCCCGGAGTCACCGAGGGACCCTCATCTGTCGAGGCTTCGTCATTTGTTCCTCCATCGTCACCGTTATCCCCTTCTTCGGGGTCTTTCTTTTTAAAGATGTTACCTACCTCCTCAATGCCTTTATCAATAGTCTCGTTCTCTTTCTGCTCTTTTTTCTGAAGCACTTTGTTCTTTACCTTCTTGAATATCTGAGCTTCTGCTGTGGTACTGATGGCCAAAACAGCAACCAGTGATAGAATGAAATTTTTCATAGGATGGGTTTAATTGAATTAAGGTTTCATCTCTAAGTCAATTCCCGGGTTCAAAATGTAACCTCCCCGTCCTTTTTTAAGAATAGTTTCCGATCTTGTAACAAATGGTTTGCTGTGAAAGACATACACAGCACAAAAGGAATACATGAACGTCAAAAAGATTGTCAAGCAATACCGGTGGAAATTTTACTTCACCTTGTTCCTGATTTTGAGTCAGTCGGCATTAGCGCTCTTTTTCCCTTTGTTCATAGGCTATGCGATTGACGGGGCTCTGATTGAAGACTACTCCGGGGCCATGTATCTTGGGCTTCTCGGACTGGGTGCCTTAATCGTGGGGTCC
The DNA here is from genome assembly GCA_964614415.1 of uncultured Aureitalea sp. Lineage (GTDB taxonomy): Bacteria > Bacteroidota > Bacteroidia > Flavobacteriales > Flavobacteriaceae > CAZTLE01. The sequence goes on from CAZTLE010000226.1 coordinate 1,420, forward strand.
ACCAGACGGTTCTACGATTCGCGTTTCTACGCGCAGGTGTTCAAAACCTACGGCCTGGATGCCGTTAGTACGGTTGAAGAGGACAAAGTGTCCGTGCGCACTGCACGGCTCAATATGATGCGTGAAACCATCGAATTTATGGAGCATTCCCTGCCAGAGCTAATCGAAAACGTGATCGGTCTGGTCGGGGTAATTGCCATAATAGCTACGCTTAATCTGAAGATATTCTTCGGATCTGTGGTCGTGACATTTCTCGTTTTCTCCGTCTATCTTATCACCGGTAAAAAGACGATCCGATACAACAAGGAGTATAATAATGAGCTCGAAAGACAGGTGGATGCCGTGTCAATCCCGGATGTGAATCCATTGAAAAATCACGTGATGAAACTCATGAAATGGAACATTCGGTTGTCCGATCTCGAAACCGTTAACTTTTCCATCTCCTGGATATTTTTAATGCTGTTCCTCGTAGGGTCTATTATCTTAGCCATTTCCGATGGAATTACCCAGTACGGGGCACTCTTCGCCTTGGTAATGTATGTATTCCAGTACATGGGAAGCATAGTGAACCTACCTTTCTTCTACCAGGAGTGGTTACGGCTTACAGAAATTAAAAAACGCCTGGAAGCATCGTAAGTACTAAAATTCAGGTTTCTTGTTCTGTTTCTACGGATCCCGGTCAACACGCTGTTCGAGTTTATCCAGAATTGAAATAACAAACCGTTCTGAGTATCCGGCAACAAATGACCAAACGAGGAGCTTACCGGTATTGTGCATGCCGCGTGGTGTTAAATGCACAAACTGTTGTAACAGGGTATGTCCCTCTTCGGGCTTGGTGAAAACCGGAAACAAATTCGATGTGAGAAGCCCCTCATGGCAGGCGCCCGATACTATGTTCGACATAAACAACAAATAGGCAATCCCGGCCATAAGCGTACCATATAAAACAGGCATAAGGGTAGAATAAATAGGGTCTCTGGCCAATTGCACCACGGTGGAGGTCTCTCCAGCATTAATTCGACGCATTAGCGAAATACTAGCTCCCAGGGTACCTAAAATAATCGCAAAAAAGAAGGCTCCAATGTTGACTCCATTGTCAGCATGACCTACTACGAATAAGATGGCCATAACGAGTAGAAGTCCAATCTGAGTGAAGAAAATAATACGCAATGAGCGCACCTTGGTATCGAGATCTGAATTTTTCATATCGAAATATATTTCCTTGAAAATCAATACTCAATACGTAAAAACACCTAATCGCAGGACTTGGAATTACTTCTTTTTCATATCTTTAATCGTTGCTAAAAGTGTGACTATGAAAAAGTTAATCTTCCTATTAACAGTGGCCGTAAGCATTCTTGCCTGCACGGGGGCTGATAGCGATCTCAATCAACCTATGGATGATCCCAATGACGGTAACAATGACGGTACCAGCTTTGTGGCTCAAATTGAAGGTGTGGGACTTAATGCAGACGAAGTGAATACCCGTCAGCTCACCATTAACGGATTTGGTCTTCTGGAAATTACGGCTACTAATAGCGACTCAAGGCAATCGCTACAACTTCAACTCCCTGGCGACATCAGCACAGGCTCTTATATGTTCGATACCCAACTTTCTTCTGAAAGCGTCTTGGGACTCTATATTGAAAATCCAGATGTTGGTGAAGTCTTTGTGTCAGAATCCGGATTACTGACCGTCACGGAATACAATCCGAATCTGGGCATCATTAAGGGAAATACGGTTTTCACCCTGGCCAATTCTACGGGCGATGGTGTTATAGAAGTCACCTTCTGTGAGTTCTCTCTGACTTTCTAAAGTCACACGGAACTCAATAATCAATAAAAATAATAATAGAAGATATTAAGAATTGTGCATGAACGACTGCTTCCCGAGTAGTTCTTCTTCGGTTTCGACGTTGTCCTCATCCGGCACGCAACAATCTACCGGGCACACAGCCGCACACTGGGGCTCTTCATGGAAGCCCATACATTCGGTACACTTATCTGTAACTATATAATAGATCTCGTCGCTAACGGGTTCCTGCGCTTCATCGGCATTCACCGCATTTCCGTTTGGTAATACTACATTTCCGGTAAGATCGGTACCATCGGCATACCGCCAATCGTCCGCTCCTTCATAGATCGCAGTATTAGGGCACTCGGGTTCGCAGGCACCGCAATTAATACATTCGTCGGTTATGATGATGGCCATGGGGCTTTCTTTTTCTAAATTTGCGCAAATTTAAGGCCAAAACGGGGCTTCTCCAAATAGCGTATGCAATTACAACAAAGAATTAACTCATTTCAGCAATTAGGAAGGGTTTTAGGCGATATGGCCGGGGCTCCTGAGGGTTCCGAGGCATATAGTATTATTCAGAAAGCCCGGCATCACAATGGCTGGTTTACCGAAACTAATGTCCGTTTTGCCCTGCAAAGCTGGAGTGAGGCCCTTTCCGAAGGGAACCTTACCGCCTGGGCAGCCAGGTATTCCTTCTCCGAGAACGGTCCTAAGACCATTGGCATTGTAATGGCGGGAAACATTCCATTGGTGGGCTTTCATGATTTCGTGTCGGTGTTGATCTCCGGGCATTCAGTTTTGGGAAAGCTCTCGTCCAACGATGAAATTTTACTGCCGTATATATCCAACAAGCTATGTGAAATCGAATCAGGGTTCACAGATCGCATACGGTTTACAGACGAAAAGCTGGAAGGTTTTGACGGTGTAATCGCCACAGGAAGTAATAACACCGCCCGCTACTTTGATTACTACTTCGGAAAGTACCCGCACATCATCCGCAGGAACCGCAACTCGGTCGCCATACTGTCAGGTAAAGAGACACCTGAGCAACTCGCAGGACTGGCTGACGATATTTTCAGGTATTTCGGACTCGGATGCCGGAACGTATCCAAACTTTTCCTTCCCAGGGGATACGATTTTGATGCTTTCTTTAAGGCGATGTTCAACTGGAAAGAGGTTATTAACGATACGCGCTACATCAATAATTATGATTACAATAAGGCGGTATACCTTATGAGCGACATTCCGTTACTGGACAATGAATTCATGTTACTTAAGGAAGATACCAGCTTCTCTTCTCCTATTTCGGTGGTTTTCTATGAGTACTATGATTCTCCTGATCAATTGGCGACCTATCTGGAAGAACAAAAGGACGAGATTCAATGTGTCGTTTCCGAAACTGGGATCCCGAATGGGCTGCCCTTCGGAACCACTCAAACACCAGAGCTATGGGATTATGCGGATGGTGTTGATACAATGGCGTTTCTAGCAGGGTTGTAGGGTTGAGGTTTGTGGTTTGTGGTTTGTGGTTTAAAAGTATGGATACTTAGCACTCAAAATTTAAAACTTCCTTAGGCCGTTTATTTGTTGATTTGTTTATTTGTTGATGCGCATATTATTAGGGTATCATGATTCCTGGCTTATGGTTCATGGTTCATGGTTTATGGTTTATGGTTTATGGTTAAAAATATAGATACCTAACACTTAAAATTTAAAACTTCCTTAGGCCGTTTATGTGTTGATGTGTTTATGCGTTGATGCGCATATTATTAGGGTATCATGATTCCTGGCTCATGGTTCGTGGTTCATGGTTTATGGTTCTAGGTTCCAGGTTGCAGGTTGTGGTCTTACTAAACAAACCTCACATCTCAATACTAACATCTCAATACTCAACTAACATCTCAATACTCACTACTAAATACTCAAATCTAACCATCGACCATTGTGAACTACCTGATGATAAATTATCCGAAATTTTACATGCGGTTCCTTGGATAATCACCATCTTTGCACAAATTTTTTCAGAATGAAGAAGCATAACTTTAGTGCAGGTCCGTGTATCTTACCCCAATCGGTCATGCAGGAAGCGGCATCTGCGGTTTTAAACTTCAATGAGTTGGACCTGTCCATCATTGAGATCTCTCACCGTAGTAAGGACTTTGTCGAAGTAATGGAAAAAGCGCGGGCATTAGCTCTGGAGCATCTTGGTTTAGAAGGTAAGGGATATCAGGCCCTGTTCCTTCAGGGAGGTGCGAGTACGGAGTTTTTGATGGTTGCTTATAATCTGCTGCAGAACAAAGCGGCCTATTTAAATACCGGAACATGGTCTACCAAAGCAATTAAGGAGGCGAAGTTATTCGGTGAATTGGTTGAAGTGGCGTCTTCGAAAGATCAGAATTATAATTATGTGCCCAAAGGATACTCGGTTCCGGAAGATGCCGACTATTTCCACTGCACCAGTAACAATACTATCTTCGGAACACAGCTCAATGAGTTTCCGGAAACTCCTGCTCCTCTGGTTTGTGACATGAGCAGTGATATCTTCTCGCGTCAGATGGATTTTTCCAAATTTGGAATTATCTACGCCGGAGCGCAGAAGAACATGGGGCCTGCAGGAACCACGCTGGTAGTTGTTAAGGAAGACATTCTTGGAAGGGTATCGCGCGAGATTCCTTCTA
>CAZTLE010000227.1:0-1164 GCA_964614415.1 uncultured Aureitalea sp.
GGAGACTGGATTTGGAAGGGAAAATGCGTCTATTATATAGCATGGAAGTTGATGGTACATTAATACTCCATTGACCGAATGTATAAAAGGCGCCGATAAGGCGCCTTTTTTGTTGGAATAAGTTCTTTGAATTTTGAGAATCAAACAAATTGATGTGTAGCTCAACTGTGCCAGAGCACCCGGCTTTTAACCGGGGGGTTGTGAGTTCGAGTCTCACCACATCAACTTTAGGAAGGGCAAGCCAATATGGCGGTGGCCGCGGTTTTGAAATGAGCTTGCGAATTCAACGAGTCCGTAGTTCAAATATAATGTGGAGTTAAAACCGTTAGGAGCTAAGGACTCGTGTGGGCCTGCCTGCCGAAGCCAGGCACAGGCAGGCTCGACTCCCACTCCTTCCGCGTTTGGAGAGTAGATACATATTGGTTCGGTATGCTCGCCTGCTAAGCGAGTTCGCAGATCAAATCGCGATGAAGGTTCCCAGCCCGACAAGGTCATTCTGGCAGGGATTCCTTTGCTCTCCGCAATGATGTCGTAGCTCAATGGCAGAGCAGGAAGCTGTTAACTTCCCGGTTGTAGGTTCGAGTCCTACCGGCATCGCTAAGACAAGGTGGCTGAATGGTAAGGTCAAGGTCTGCAAAACCTGGTTTTATGGGCTTTAGGTTTACCCTGAGCTTGACGAAGGGAGTCCCGCCCTTGTCTCAAATTGGGAGTTCGCCGGAGTTGGAGAGCCGGAGCGGTCTGTAAAACCGTTGTCGAAATGACTGAGCAGGTTCGAATCCTTCCACTCCCACACATGCGTCTGTGGTGTAATGATAGCATCTGTGTCTCCAAAACACAGGGTTGAGGTTTGAATCCTTACGGACGTGCAGAGCGCTTGTGGTGTAAAGGCAGGCATAAGTGACTTCCAATCACTAGGTTCAGGTTCAATCCCTGGCAGGCGCACATAAATACCTATGGTGTAATGGACAGCACAAGGGATTTCTAACCCCTAAGTCCGGGTTCAAATCCTGGTAGGTATACAAAACACAGTATCGTAGCTCAATGGTAGAGCACCCGGCTGTCTCCCGGAAGGTTGTGGGTTCGAATCCCATCGGTACTGCAAGGCAGGGCCAGGGATGAGAAGTTTACCCTGAGCTTGACGAAGGGAATCCCATCGGTACTGCA
>CAZTLE010000227.1:1264-5893 GCA_964614415.1 uncultured Aureitalea sp.
GGTTCAAATCCTGTCAGGCCTGCAAAATTGACCTGTGATGTAACGGTAGCATACAAGATTTTGGCTCTTGTTGTATAGGTTCGAGTCCTATCGGGTTGACATAAGATGGTGTCTTTAGCTTATTTGGTGAAGTGTCAGGTTGTGATCCCGAAGAACAGGGCTCCCTGCCCGACTGGCAGGCGGGGATTCCCGGAGACACCCAATGGAACAGTAGCTTATGAGGTACAAGCGCCAGGTTGAAGCTCTGGAGATATAAGTTCGACTCTTGTCTGTTCCACAATGCCTCCCATAGGTTGGAGGTGCCCGTCGTGGGGAGGACGGCGGGGTTTTAAAGAAATGTTCATTGAATTGAAAATATCAGACAGGTCTTGTTGCGTGTTTCTGTATGGCACCATTGTATAAGGCGTTGCAATTTGCATGATGTTCTTATATCCAACGTGATCTGAAGGTTTGCTGTTAACCAAAGAACGGCTCGCTATGTGCACAGGTTCGATTCCTGTTCCGCTTCGGGCGGATAGCTCAGTAGGTAGAGCAATAGACGTTAGTTTGCGCCGGTTCGATTCCGGTCATCTGCGCATGGCAGATGTAGCTCAGTTGGCCAGAGCACTACGCTTTTAACGTAGAGGAGAGGTGGAGTAACCCTCCACCACCAAAGCCGGTCTCTTGTAAAACGGACCACCAGCTTTGAGCGCTGTTTTTAACAACAGGCGGTGAAGGTAAGTCGGTAAGGGTACTCCCCTTTTAGCCCTTACAATCCGACATGTACTTTGACCGGGCGGCCCATTGGTTTGGGAGCTTCGGGTCTGGAGAAGCCCATGGGGCGGGATCACTTTCCGAAAGGAAACATTCTGTTCAACCGGTTTCGACAGTTTCGCAGCGAAGAGGCAATGCGTCGCAAGGTCCGTAGATGAACGATGGTTTGTCTTCACCGCCTTTTTTTTAGGAAAGAAATATTCACCCTATGGTACCGGTAGTAGGGTGTCTATCTGGCAAGGCCCCCATCACGGGTTTGCCCATAATTGATTGTTTAACTATAACAAATTGGAAAAATGAAAAGAGTACGAATTAATGCCGGAAAAGTTGGTTTGGTTTTCCGTAACGGAGAATACCAACGTGTTATTACATCAGGAGTATACTGGATGCGCGCGAGCAACAGGGTGTACAGGTATGACCTTACCCAGGCACTTACCGTTTATCCCGTTGCGACCGAGCTATTGCTTGCCGATGAGACCCTGAAGGCGATGCTGCATGTGGTAGAGGTAAGTGACTCTGAAATCGTATTGGTATACAAGAACGGACGATTCGATCAGATCCTGGAAACAGGAACCCATTTGTTCTGGAAGGGCCTTGTTGAATACGAATTCACCCGGGCCGATCTAAGCAAGATCGAGATCACCGAGAAGATTGACAAAGCCTTGTTCACCAATTTCGCGTTGAACAAGTATGTTCGAACTTTCGAGGTGGCTGCGTTCGAGAAGGCAGTGCTTATTGTGGATGACGAACTTACCAGGATCCTTGATGGGGGAACCTATCGATTCTGGAGAAACGATACCACTATCAAGATTGCCAAAGTAGATACCCGTCAGTTGCAACTGGAAGTTGCCGGTCAGGAATTGCTGACCAAAGATAAGGCAGCTATCCGGATCAACTTCGATATTACCTACCGGGTAACCGATGTTGAGAAGGCCCTGATGGAGAACAAAAGCTACGAAAAGCAATTGTACACTGCCATGCAGTTGGCCCTGAGAGGATACATTGGAAAGTACACCCTGGATGAGTTGCTTGAAAACAAGGAACAAATCGCAGAGGCCGTACTTGCCGATACCAAAGCAGATGCCTCTAAGCTTGGAGTCGCACTGTTGAACTGCGGTATTCGGGATGTAATCCTTACCGGGGAAATGAAGGAGATCATGAACCAGGTCCTGATCGCGCAAAAGAAAGCTCAGGCTAACGTCATTACACGTCGTGAGGAAACAGCTTCTACCCGAAGCCTGTTGAACACTGCGAAATTGATGGAAGACAATGAGATGCTTTACAAGCTCAAAGAAATGGAGTACGTAGAGAAGATTGCCGACAAGATCGGAGAGATCACTGTCTCTGGAAACGGAGGTATGGTGAAGCAGTTGAAGGAGATCTTCGACGTGAGCAAATAGCTCATACTATAGAGCGCCGGGTGTTCCCGGCGCTTTTTTGAACATTGAGTATATCGATTTTCCCTATATTGGAGTAGCTAACCGTTAAATGACAGTCTAATGTTCATCATTTTTGGCACTACCGGCTTGAAACATACAATAAGGGAGAATCCGGTACTTGAAAATTCCTGTCCTAACTGCAACGATGGAAATCTGATAAGTAAATTGTATCGTCGATGGTTTACCTTGTTCTTCATCCCGTTGATCCCACTTGACGTAGTGGACCGCTTTTATGAGTGTGACCGCTGTAAAAGTGCTTATAATGAGAATATCAAGTCGGTACTGGAACGATCGGAAGAAGAGATCGCCGAAAATCAGAAGCATGCGCGAAAGATATATGCGGAAGCCCTGGTGGCGGCAATGACACATATGTCGATCATTGATGGTGAGTTTGCCCCCGAAGAGGAACGTGAGATTAGGGACGCCATGGAGAAATTCGAAGAACTGGAATGGGAATTGGAACAGGTTTTCAAGAAGGTACGAACCGATGGAAATAAAGATAATCAGGTGTTCAATTACCTGAATACAGCACGTAACGAGCTCTCAGCAGAGGCACTGATGAATATTTTGGCTCAGGCCGGGGTTGTGCTTTTGGCTGATGGTGCCATCGAAAAAGAGGAAGAAGACCTAATGAAAGAATACCTCATTGCTTGTGGTCTTCCCAAGGAGATGTATTCCTCACTCATCGAAAAATTGCAAACAAAAGAGGTTGCGGAGGTCGAATAATCTATCGAACGACCCTGATTATTGGACGACCTATATACGTTTCAACTGTTTGTGATACCCCATTGTAGGTGGCTGTGTTTACCGTTTTTACCGGGCCGCATTCGTGGTTCTCCACCGAAAGATTCAGAATAAGAATATCGGTAACGGAATCGGATAAATTGATCTGATATTCATTGTCCCCATCCAACCCCAGCAATTCGATTACAATTAGATTTTCTACTTCTTCGAGCCCCGGAAAGACTACTCCACTCATTAAGACGTTTTGGGTCAGAACTGTAATTTCCGGACCTATAAACGTTCCATTTTCTATGAGATTATTCCCTTCAGAATCCAACAATTCGATGAAGAATTCAGGAGGGGCAAACGAAAGACATGCATCGTCATCCTGATTACAAGAGGTAAAAAACAAGGCCAAGAAAAGAAGCGGTAGTAGTTTGCTCATCACAATTTTTTACAAGATAAGCATTACGAAGAATCGTTGCGTACAAATTCCGGTTCAACCGAATTTTAACCCGATTCAACGTTTTGTTTGTCCTTTACCGCCCTTGCTCTTTTTTGTTTGCCCTATTTTTGAAAGATGATCAGTTTCAAGCTAAATAGATCGGACTACAAACTTATCTGGGCCTTCACCATATGTTCTGTGATTTGGCTCGCGTTGAAGTTTTGGACCGAGAGTCATCCGCTGTCACAGATCCTTTTCGATATTCCTATTATTATCGCCAAGACCCTGGCGGGATTCTTTATCGTTCGCTGGCTAATCCAGAAGTATATCATTGAAAAACGCCAGTATTATCTGTTTTTCCTTTTAACGACATTAGCCCTCATAGCTACGGGATTTGCGGATTTGCTAAGGGACTACTTCGGAAGAGGCCTGGGATGGGGCGATTTGCCTTCGGCAGGTTATATTTTTATCCATAGCTTTTATTATTCGGCGGCTGATCTTGGAGTGCCATTCCTTATAATCATTGCCAAGAAGTATTTTGAGAATCAGGCGCTACTGGCTAAAACCCGGGAACAGCACCGGGAGAATGAATTAAAGCTTTTACGGGCTCAAATGAACCCACACTTTTTGTTTAACAACCTCAATACCCTGGATGCTCTTATTGATACGAATCCGGAACAGGCCAAGGCCTATGTAGCCCGTTTGTCTTCGCTGTACCGGCAGCTTATAAGCACTAAAGACAGTGAGATCACTTCCGTTCGGGACGAACTCAAGATGGCCAATGATTATGTGTATTTAATTGAGACCCGGTTTGGAGATGCGTACTCGTTTCAACTGGATACAGCGCTTTCTACGGAAGAAATGGAAAGTTACCTGCCCACAGGAGCCTTGCAAACGCTCATCGAGAATGTTGTAAAACACAATAAAGTGAGTAACGGCCAACCGGTAGTGGCGAAACTTTATGAGGAAGACCGGTATCTTGTTGTAACCAATAACAGGGGAGCCGGGGCCGGCGGAATAAACTCCCTTGGAACAGGGCTTAAAAACCTTGAGGGGCGCTACGAATTATTGACCGATAAGAAGATTGAAATAGCGGATACCGAAACCCATTTTACCGTTCGAATACCCATGTTATTCCTTTCAGAAACACAGGACTGAAATGCGCATTTTAATCATAGAAGATGAAATCCCGGCTTTCGAAAAACTTCGAACTCATATCAGTACGTATCTAAAGGACTCGTTTCAATACGCCTGGGCCCGTACCAATGG
>CAZTLE010000228.1:0-5878 GCA_964614415.1 uncultured Aureitalea sp.
ACTGAATATTAGATAGCTGTAATTTTTTTGGTATATTTGATTTAGTTCTGACTTTTAAGACTCCCCTGGTCAGGTTAACTCCCCGCTTTTTCAGATTGTAATGTCCTGAATTCATACTGGGTTAAGATAACATTATCGTCTGCTTCTGCTCAACTTGATATGTCCCAAACCAACTTGCAGTATAAATTATTGTGCACTGAATAAAAGTATACCTACAAGGGCAAAACACATTCTATCATGGCCAAGAAACCTAAAATCAATAAGGGATTGAAACAATCAGCCAAAGTCTTTCCACGACTACGGATGGTTGCCAATGGGAGTAATGAGGTTAATGCTATTCGGGCGACATCCAATCAGTGCATTGCACTGACTGATAACAAAACTGATGTCGATAGGGTCAAACAAATTGCAGACGACTTCACCCATCAGATCTCACTAGCTGAATCATCAAATGGGCTGCTGGCGCTAGGTCAGTCAGTCAAGGGACGAACGATTAGCCAAGCGCTTAAAAAAAAGTCACTGGAAAATGATCGTCCGAACCTGGTTGAAACCAATGTATTTCTGGAACTTAGATCAGGTAGTTCATGGAAACAGGTTTTGTCCGAAGTGTATCCCGGTAAAAGAGACAAGTACATTTCTAGGCGCGTAAGAAATGTTAGGCATCGGGATAACCAGGTCAAGGCTACAATGATCATTGATGACATTGGCAAGTTTTCCGAAAATGAAAATGTCGTGGCAATTGAGGGAAGTCAATCTATTCAGATACCTGAACCGGTTAGGTTATGCGTCCCTGAAATTGACCCCCCGAAGTCCAGATTCACTCGAGTTATGAGCTCAAGTCAACCTGATCTGTCGGACATACAGACTTCCTCAACTGATGTTATAATTGGGATTATCGATGTTGGAGGTTTTGATTTTGCACACCCAGATTTCCGAAACGCGAATGGCACGAGATTCCTGGCCATTTGGGATCAAGGTGGAGTCAACAGACCTAAACCTAGTGAAGCTGTTGATGACAATCAGAAGACTATACAAGATTATAAAGAATTCACGTATGGGAGCCTGATTACGCAGCGACACATGAATCGAGCCATCCAGATAGCAAAAAACATTAATGTCCCGGTTCATAATATTGAACAGCAATCACAGAGGTCTCCATCCTCACATGCAACGCACGTTGCAAGCATTGCAGCTGGCGGGTCTGGGGTATGTCCAAGGGCCGACATTATCGGAGTGCTCGTATCGTTGCCGGACGAGGACGAAGACCGCACCAAGACGTTTACAGACTCGTCTAGAATCTCTGATGCCGTCGACTTTCTGCTTGCTATGGCTGCCTTGGAGAAGAAGCCTATTTCTATCAACATTAGCCTTGGGACGAACGGACATGCTCATGACGGTAGCTCTGCGGTTAATCGGTGGATTGACTCTGAGCTTACAACAGAAGGGCGGTGTTTATGCGTTGCAGCTGGAAACGCAGGGCAAGAGAGAGGTAGAGATGAGAATGACATAGGCTTCATTATGGGGCGAATTCACACTTCCGGACGAATTACCAATAGGGGGCTTTCGGTGGATCTTGAGTGGCAGGTAGTGGGAAATGGGTTAGTTGATGTTTCGGAAAACGAGCTCGAGATATGGTATGAGCCTCAGGACAGGTTCTCTGTGATGGTCAAACCTCCCAACCTTCCATGGATCGGACCTGTCTCCCCGCAACAGGTAATCGAGAATCAACAGCTGAGCGACCTTTCTTTCCTTAGTGTGTACAACTTGATATACCATCCTGCTAATGGAAACAACTACATCGGGATCTACATCAGTCCAAATATAAACTCCCAGCAAATCGTTGGGGTTCGATCCGGCATATGGAAGGTTAGGTTAATTGGTGACGAGATACGAGATGGACACTTTGACGCTTGGATTGAACGTGACAACCTAATAAAAAGAGGGCGATCCTTTTGGAACTTTCCGTCCTTCTTTACAGAGCGTACCAATGTCGACAACAAATCAATTAACTCACTGGCATGTGGACATAACGTAATTGCTGTTGGAAACTATGACATTGAGAACGACAGTATAAACATTACTAGTAGCCAAGGCCCGACTAGGGACGGTAGGAAAAAACCAGAAATTGTGGCTCCGGGAACCAACATTGTCGCCGCGAATGGATTTGCCGGTGAGGATTCTCTTTGGACGTCGAAATCAGGAACAAGTATGGCTAGTCCCTATGTCTGTGGGGTTGCCGGACTTCTGTTGGCAAACCATCCAACCTTAACTACTTCCCAAATTTCTGGAATCTTAAAGAGAACTTGCACCCCGGTTACTGGTGAGAACTATGACTGGAAAAACGACACCGGTTTCGGAATAATTGATATAGAAGCATGTTTAGAAGAAGCAGCCAATTTCATCAATCATCAGGACATCACATCTTAACATAATTAAACGAAAACAAAATTCTAATGGAACTGAGAATTTTTCGCTCCTCAAAGGGAGATTGCTTACTGGTTTCTCACCCCGACAATAATGGAGGAAACAGCCACATACTAATAGATGGAGGGATGAAAACAAGTTTTAAGGATTCGGTCGCTGGGGAATTACATGATTTAATCTCGAGGAACGACGAGAAAATTGATTTGCTCTGTGTTTCACACATCGATGACGATCACATTGTAGGGGTAATCACCCTCATGGAGTTGTTAACCGAGTGGCGTATCTTTAAGGTGCGCGATCAATTGGATAATCCGAATATAACACCACCCAGTTTACCGGAACCGCCTGAGATTGAAAGTATCTGGCACAATTCATTCGCAAAATCTTATGACCTTGGTGAGGACCTTCCACGGGTAGAGCAGGCGCTTCATGAAGTTGAGCAGATGACCGCAGGTATGGATGACGAGGTACTCAGTCGTATACATCACAAGGCGACGAGTATCAAAAAAGGGATCATACTTTCTCAGAGAATAAATGCGAAGCAGCTTAATATTCCTCTTAACCCCCAATATGAGGGTAATATAGTTAAATGTAACCAACGATTTGTTGATAAAAACGTTCATCATATCGGTGCGATGGCCATAACTGTGATAGGGCCCTTTACATCAGATTTGAACAACCTAAAAGAAGATTGGAAAAAATGGGAAAAGGCCCATCGGACAGAGCTTGCTGAATTTTTTGCCGGTTTGAATCTCGAAACATTAAACCTTCAACAAGATAGTACCCAATTGAGACAGCTCTTTACGGCGAGCGGCACCATTCATTTGGATCTGGGAGATCGGGAAGAGGTCTCCATTCCGAACCTTGCTTCAATAATGTTCCTTGTTGAGGCAGGCAATCGTTCTATTCTCATGACGGGAGACGGTCACGCAGATGATATTCTCAAAGGATTGAAGAAAAACAAGAAGCTATCCAATAGTGAATCAATACATGTTGATGTCCTGAAAATTCAGCACCACGGTGCCGAGGCCAACATTCATGAAGATTTTTGCAAAAAGGTAACCGCCGATCACTACGTATTCTGTGGAAACGGAACACATACCAATCCGGAAGAGACCGTTCTTGACCTAATCTTCAATTCTAGGCGAGGGACGGGCAGCGAAAAAAGTAGCAACGCTGAAGTGGACAATCCATTTACATTTTGGTTCAGTGCAAACCCGGATGATAATCTAACAGCACACCAACATGAACATCTGCAACTTGTTTTAAATAAAATGGAAGAATTTATGCGATTGGATGCTGGCTTTAGCGTTAATTTTATGCCGCTAGGAGAAGAGTTTCAGATCATCCAATTATAGGAAAAGGTCAGATAAAAACTCTGACTTCCATCTTGGTCCTTAAAATTCGAAAGAGCAGTTTAGGAATTCACTCTACAATTGTACTTATATCGGTTCATGGCAGTTGGTTTACGTCGAATGGTTTCACCGCGAATCCCATAATTTGGGATTTCTAAAGGCGTGTGGGACGAACACCAACTCCAACACAAAACTAAAACCAACACTACGGAGATGTCAAAACCTATTAGAAACGGGACTTTCGACCTCGGTGCTATGATTTCTTGGTGATCTATTCTCCCTGGCTCCTCCAAATGGACTCGAACAGCCGGTAATTCATATTAAGGTTATTGACCTACTAAATATGTTCAAGGTAAGCTAGGACTTTGTTAAGTGATATCTGATTTATAGCTTTCCCATGTTCGTAACTAGAGATGGTACTTTTATGAAGGCCTGTGCCCATGCCAACGTAGCTTAAAGGATAACCGTTTTTGATTCTGAAAGCGTATAGTTTCCCTGTACCAGTATTCTCATCTAGAGATAATGTCTGAGGTATGTGACAAGAAACTTATAGACTTTGTGCAATACGTGAATGGTATTTTCACGATTTCCCATTTCAAGCTCATTGCAAAAACCCCGGTGTGCACCCATAATGTCATCAACATCCCATTGTTTAAGTCCTGTATCTATTCGAGTGGCTCGTACTTCATCTGCAACAGTTAAAATCTCCTTTGGATATCTAGAATGCTTAGGTTTCGGCGCGTCCCGATGAGATGATTTACCTCCTGTTGCTTTGGCTCTCTATCAATTCTAACCGCTCATATTTCGTCCGCAACTATTCGAATCTTATTGCGGTGGATAAAATGGTTCGAAATACGGAGTATATTTATACTGGAACCTGATGTGTCAACTTGATAAGTTTATCATTTCGTGGTCTCTTTACCAGACTATTGTTAATAGAATTAGCCCAAAGAAACCAGTGGAGACTAAAACTGTAAATAATAGCAAACAGCCACCTCCGCCCGCACTTTGATATGTCGAATTGGGCTCTTTTACATAGATTTGACCGCTACCGCCGCATGTAGCACAAAGCCTGCTATAATCCCGCTTATTAACGAGAGGAGGGTGTCCGGTGCCTGCGCAGGCAGTGCATGTTTTCATTGCCATAATATTGTTTTTAAGGATTTACTATATTATTGAAGAAACTTAACTTCGTAGGAACCCTCGGTTAAAATTGTAGGCTCCCAGAAGACAAATTCAAGGATTTTAATCTCACCAGATTCGAACTCAACGTCCCGATATTGGCTGAAGTCTCCCATGTTCGTAGAAATTTTGGCATGTATTGTCAGGGTGCCTTCTCCTCCGAGATTTTTAATTGTAGGTTTAATTATCCATCCAATATCTTCACCTAGTATATTGCTGTCGTCCTTTTTGGAAGTCGTGTTTTGATCTATATTGATCACTTTACCAATTGGAGGTCTGGGTTTACTTAACTGTTCCTCGTCACTTTCTTCACTTGCAAAAGCGATAAGTATGAAAAAAACAAAAATCAAGATTGAGAGAAAGCCTTTAGTTAATTTTTTCATGTCGTAGTTTAATGTTTATGTTAGACAATAGGAGTATTGGTATAAAGAACCCTAATGAGTATGAAATGAGATCCAAATAGTCAAAAACACCAGGGAACAATTGAAAAGACTGTGCTAACTCATGCATAAATGCAAACACTGGTAGAGCGAAAAAGTAGAATGAGTTTTTGTATGAGATTGAATTACCCCAAACGAGTCGCATTAAGTTACTGTAAGAAAATGCCCAAAGACCGTCAGGAAGTGAATACAATACCCAGTCCGGAAGATGTTGGGCTAGAGGGTAGCAATATTGGTATAAGTCTAAGATACATCTATGAACTTCCGATCCCTTTATTACATCTAGTATTTTTAAGTTTTTTGACCTTAGAAGAATATATATCATTATTCCCAATATCAAAGGAGTCAATACAGAAAATATTAGTTGAATAGTCTGCCTTGTTTGAGTTGTCATTTTTAATAGCAATTGACAGTTGATTTATTTTCTCATTTTTAATCAATCAACTTCAGGAAGTCACGCACTACCTGAAAGAATCA
>CAZTLE010000229.1:0-5871 GCA_964614415.1 uncultured Aureitalea sp.
CATTGGAAATTCCAGTGCCGGCATACGCGAAGCACCTTATTACGGAATTCCTACAATCAACATAGGGACACGACAGGAAAACCGGGCATTACACGCACATATTGTAAATACCTCCTACGATTCGGATGAGATTGCTTCGGCTCTTGCTTCCGATCTTACCCGGGCTGAGGTTGATCAGTCGTCCTTCGGTCGCGGGAATAGCAATCAGCTGTTTCTTGAATCCCTGGAATCCGGAGAAGTATGGAAATTGAACCACCAAAAACAATTCCGCGATGTTCGGGTAACGGGCGCCTAATCTATGGTGGATTCAGAAAAAACATCAAAAAAGATCCTGCTCCTGGTGCCCGATGGCACCGGAATTAAGAACTACCTCTATTCAAAGGTTTTTCAGGATTGTGATTCCCTGCTGCTGTTTCACAATTTCGACGACGATACACTAGCCCAGATTCAGAAGAATATTCGGTTAAAAGAAACCATAGAGATTCCAAAATACAAGGAAAGTGTTCGTGAAAAGTTTTATCGAGAACTCATTCATACGGTTCGAATCCGTCATTATGCAAAGAAAGCGGAGAACCCCACCATCTTGAAATTCAGAAAACGAAAGCACAAAGGATGGAAGCTCAAACTATTCTATGCGGGTGTTGGATTTGCATCGCGATTGGTATTTAAGTATGATCAGATCCTGCAACTGGAAGCGAAGTACGATGCCTCAATAAAGCGAAATCCGTTTTACGAACAGGTAAAGGCAATTCTGGAGAAACACGATATCGATACGGTATTCTGTACCCACCAAAGAGCCCTAAAGGCACCCACAGTCTTTGCCGCTGCAAGAGATCTGGGTATAAAGGCGACCACTGTGATCTATTCCTGGGATAATCTTCCAAAGGCGCGTTTAGCGCTACGGGCAGATAACTATTTGGTGTGGTCAAAGCACATGCAGGAGGAGTTGCATTTCTTCTATCCGGAGATTCCCCTGGACAGGATTTTGGTCACCGGTACACCGCAGTTTGAGTTTTATCTGGAACGCAGTAACGTTCTTGCCAGAGAGGCTTTCTATGCAAAGCACGGATTGGACCCTAACAAACGAATACTCTGTTTTTCGGGAGATGATGTTGCTACATCGCCGCATGATCCACAGTACCTGTACGACATAGCTCAGGCACTAACAGAAGCCGGCATGGAGGATGAATTGCAAATTGCTTTCAGGCGTTGTCCGGTGGACGTTTCAGGGCGCTATGATGCGGTCATTAAGAAATTTCCT
Organism: uncultured Aureitalea sp.; assembly: GCA_964614415.1. GTDB lineage: Bacteria > Bacteroidota > Bacteroidia > Flavobacteriales > Flavobacteriaceae > CAZTLE01. Next base: position 1,262 of record CAZTLE010000229.1, read on the forward strand.
GAATTGATTATAGATATACCCCCTGTTTGGAATTTCAATTCCGAGATTTGGACGGCCGTGTATCCCACCTATGAAGACATTAAGCTCCTGTCCAGTCTGGCGTATTATTCCGACGCGGTGATAAACGTTGGGTCCACCATGGCGTTCGACTTCGGGATGTACGATAAGCCGTGCATCTTTATTAATTACGATGCGGTTAGAGACCCGGAATGGACAGTGGATTTCATTTATAAATACCAGCATTTTAGAAGCATGCCCTCACCGGAATCGGTGCGCTGGCTGAACGATAAGTCTAAGATCGTTTCTGTGATACGGGAGGCACTGCATAACCCAAAGACCGAAGTTCGTTCCTGGTTCGACATTGTAGTAAATCATCCCGATACCGCTTCGGAAAACATTTTAAACGCCCTCTGATGCATATTGTATTCCTCGCACATGAATATCCGTTATGGTCGCCCGGTGGCGTAGGGAGCTTTTTGCAAACCTTCGGAAGAGCGCTGGTGAAGGCTGGTCACAAAGTAACCGTTGTAGGTGTGGGTGATACAACTGAAGATGTTGAACTTGAGGACGAAGGGGTACGGCTCATTCGGCATAAACGAACCAAAGGGTGGCTACCGCAATTTATATACAATGGCCGGGAGTTGAATCGCAAGTTGAAACAGCTGCATAGCGAGGATCCCATAGACATTATGGAAGCGACCGAACTCGGCCTGGCACTCGTTGCCAGGAAACACAGGGCTCGAAAGGTGATTCGCCTGCATGGCGGACATCACTTCTTTGCAGAAGCCGAGAAGCGGGGAATCGACTGGAAAAAGGGGATGTTGGAGAAACGCTCCTTTGCAAAAGCCGATGGTTTCATAGCGGTTTCCAATTATGTGAAAGAGCACACGGCCAAATACCTGAGCTATCATAACAAACCGCTGACGATCATTCAGCATCCGATGGATACCGATATTACCATCCCCGACATAGAAGTGCAACCCAATCACATTTTGTTCGCGGGAACGGTTTGCGAGAAAAAAGGAGCCCGTCAACTTATAGAAGCGTTTAAACTGGTTCGGGACCGATATCCCGAAAAAGAACTACATCTCTATGGCCGGGATTGGTTCTATCCCAATGGAGATTCGTATATCGAAGGCTTACATTCTGATTTTAGTGCGGATTATTTTGAAAATGTGACTTTTCATGGAAATATTCCAAGAAAAACACTTAATGAAAAGTATGCGCAATCGGCAATCTGCGTTTTTCCCTCACATATGGAAACTCAGGGGTTAGTAACACTTGAGGCAATGCTGCTTGAAAAACCCGTTATTTTTTCGAAATACGGTCCGGGGCCGGAAACTATTAATGACGGCCAGGACGGTTTGCTCTGTGATGTGTATGACCCAAAAGACATTGCCGAAAAGATCATATGGTGTATTGAACATCCAGAAGAAGCTGCAGAAATGGGAAAAAAGGCACGGAGAAAGATTCTGGATTCATTCGACAGGACGGATATATTGAACAGAAATATCGAATTTTATAACCAACTCATCAGCTAACAAGGCCTATGGAGACCCAATTTTCGACTTGCAAGATCTGCTCAGGCCCTGAGCTAAAAACGGTAAATCAACGCCTTAATTTGGTGCAATGTGGGACGTGCGAGTTCATCTTTGCAAAGAAAATTTATTCCGAAGAAGAGATCGTGGAGAAGTATCGCGAATTGTATGATGAGAACAGCGGCCTCTACGACCGACATCTGGTCACTGAGTTCAAAGAAATTCAGGAGGGTACCGTGAAGATCGGTAGAAATCGCAGCGGGATGATCGATAAATACGCACTTGCCAACGCTTCAAACTCGATTTTGGAGATCGGTAGTGGCATTGGTTTGGTGGGTTATTATATTAAGCAAAGTGGCCACAAGGGAGACTATCTGGGAGTAGAGTTGGATACGCAGGCCTTTGAGAAATCCCAGCAACTGGGACTTAATACGGTCAATGCGGACTTCTCATATATGGAAACCCTGAACAGGGACTTCGATGTGATTATGATGTGGGAGGTCATAGAGCACCTGCAGGATCTAAAGAAGTTCATGAAGCTGGCTCATGACCGCCTGGCGCCCAATGGCGTTTTGATACTGTCTACCCCCAATTACAACAAGGTGAAGAACTATCCGGATAATCCGAAGGAGCTTATTTTTCAGAACGAACCACCCATTCACCTGAACTTTTTTACCCGAAGAAATATCACCGACCTGTTCAAGCGTTTTGGTTTTGATCCGTTCGTGGTGCGTGTAAAGAAAAGACCGTATTTCAAACCAAAACAACGACAATTTTACAAGTTCCTGCTGAAATCCTTAGTAGGAGCCTATGAAGGCCCAACGCTATATCTGGTTGCCCGAAAAAAATGATATGAAGACGGTAGTCATTGGTCATAACTACACCCCGAATACCGTGGCCGCTATGAGCTATGAACTCGCTCATCACCTGGCGACAGCGGGCTATCGTGTGATCTTTATTTCCTACCGCCCGCGATTTACGAGTCCTGAGATTAAGAAAATGGGTGCCGGAGAACTCGTTGTCACCTCCTGGCCCACTGAGAAGCGCCCCACGGGAATTCGCGACTTTTTCTGGTATGCAAAACTCTATCTGAAATACCGTCCATCCGTTTCCCTGGCACATTTTGGAGCGACCAATGTGATCACTATGGCGACCAAGATCCTTTCCTTCGGAAGGGCCCGAACCATTGCTTACTATCATACAATCTATGCCGCGATAGATCACAAAACCGCTAAAAACAAACTACCGCCGCGCTTACTCCGTTGGCGAAAGCGCCTTTTCTATGCTTTGTTTTGCGATAAGGTCGTTTGTCCGTCGGTTTTTGGAAAAGAAGATCTTCGAAAAGTATTTGGTTTTAAGAAGTCGGTCGTGGTGCCGAATCCGATGCCCGACCGTTACGAGCGGGTTGATTCACATGTAGGCAATAAACTGGTGGTATCTTTCTTAGGTCGATTGGATTATATGAAAGGCATTAAGGAATTGGTTGATGGCTATCAGGCACATTTCACCGAATTTCCCGAAAGTCCTGTAGCTATTCGATTTGCAGGTTCCGGTAGTTTGAAGTCCTGGGTGGAGGAGGTATGCGCGTCTTCCAGAGGCCGGATGACCTTTCACGGCAATTTGCCCTATGAACAGGTTGATGAGTTTATTAGGGAGAGTGATTTTATGATCATTCCGTCACTATTTGACAACTTACCGACGGTTGGAATAGAAGCTTTTATGAATGGCGTTCCGGTACTCCTTTCCGAAAATACGGGCTTAACATCGTATATTGTCGATGGTGAGAACGGCTTTGTTTTCGAACCGGTAGCCACCGAAATTGAAGGATTGTTAAAGTCTCTCGCGAAAAAAGCGGAGGGCGGAGAGTCCATGAGAGAAAAAGCCAGAGAGACCTACAAAGCGCATTTTACCATATCGGCCTACTGTCAAGCCATGCAAGCCATTATTTCATGAAGATCGCCATTATCACCAGCGTACCTCATAAAATACACCAGGACCAATTGTGGTCTTATGGCCCCTATGTGAAGGAAATGAATTTGTGGGGCAAGCATGTATCCGGGATCATCCTGGTGGCGCCTGAAACAGGTGAGATGGTTTCTGAAATTGATGTTGCTTACCAGCATGCGGATATTACTCATAAAGTGATTCCTTCAATCTCTTTGACTTCGTTTTCGGAGCTGCTTCGCACCCTGGTCCGGTTACCGGGGATTCTCAGTGCTATCTTCGGAGCTATGCGCAGGGCAGACCACATCCATTTGCGATGTCCGGGGAATATTGGAATGTTGGGCGCCATGGTTCAGATCTTTTTTCCCGGAAAGCCCAAGACGGCCAAATATGCCGGGAATTGGGACCCTTCTGCCAGGCAACCCCGTAGCTACCGTTTTCAAAAATGGTTGCTGGGAAATACCTTTTGGACAAAAAATATGCAGGTATTGGTGTACGGCGATTGGCCGGGACAGTCAAAAAATATAAAACCCTTTTTCACAGCGACTTACCCGGAAAGCAAAACAGCGGAAACTGTGGATCGTTGTTTCGAAAGCCCCTATCGTTTTCTGTTCGTGGGCACGCTGTCTCCGGGCAAGCAACCGACTTATGTGGTTCAGTTGATAGATGCACTTCGAAAGCGGGGAAAGCAGGTCCGGCTAGATATGTACGGAGAAGGAGTAGAGCGCGATGCTGTCGAAAAAATTATTGCTGAAAAGAACTTAGGAGATGTGATAACCCTCCACGGAAATCAATCGGCCGGGGTAGTGGAAGAAGCATACAAACAATCCCACATGATGCTTTTACCGTCCAAATCGGAAGGATGGCCCAAAGTTGTCGCTGAGGCCATGTTTTGGGGCTGTTTGCCTGTCGTTACCCGGGTGTCTTGCGTTCCCTGGATGCTGGGAGAAGGGGAGCGGGGTGTACTTCTTTCCGAAGAAAAAGAATCCGATGTGAAGCTTCTGAACGAACTACTGAATGATCCCGAAGCGATGCAGCGAATGTCCGAAACAGGTATGCAATGGTCCCGGGAGTATACGATCGATGCCTTTGAGCGGGAAATTAGAAAACTGCTGGTATGAAGGTGGT
>CAZTLE010000230.1:0-5853 GCA_964614415.1 uncultured Aureitalea sp.
CGAACATGTTTCCGTTGAAACCGTTACCACCGGCAAAGGTTGTTGTAAGACTTTCCATAGAGAAAGCCGGTACGGTAGCAGTCCATCCACAAGCCTCGTCTATTGATAGTAGCAGATCGGAAGCGTTCAATGAGGCATTACCATTAGCGTCCAATACTACATCAAGTGGTGGACCGGTAACTTCATATTCGTAGGTGATACCCCATTCGTTGATCGTACCAAGGTCACCACCCGCATTATCAATAACGGTGAGTGTCCAGTCTCCCATGGTGCTTTCTCCGTCAAAGGCAGAAAGCGGGTTGTTTGGCGTAAAGGAACCATTGATGGTTGGTACACCCGCGTCGCACTCATCCTCAACGGGATCAGTCGCTTCGTCATCGAGTGTTGCATCAATATCGTCTCCCGAACATCCAAATCCTGTGGCAGGAACTCCCGGACGATCTACGATCATCACTTGTGTTCCGGCAGGAGATTCAAGCATTACCTGAAGATCACCTACCCAGGTGTGTGAGATGTCGAGATCTACATTCAGATCGAGTATGGTCTCGTCTGCTGCTACATTGATCACAGTGGATACACCGGTAGCATCATTATCAGGAATAGCTACGCCCGGAGAATCGGATGCGCTATCGGAAACTGTCATTGGCTCTCCAATACAGGCAATAACAGGTGCAATATTATCTTCAACAGTCACTGTAGCCAGACAAGTAGAAGAGTTTCCGGCTTCGTCGGTCACAGTTACTTCCAGTTGGTTATCACCTACCATAGAACAGTCGAAATCGATCGTTGGTCCTACAGGGATCATTCCTCCTGCAATGTCATATATAATAGTCCCGTTCCAAATACGCGGGTTGAAAATGGTCCCTGTAAATGGTGAATTGGATGCAGATCCCAGGGAAATAGCAAGATCGGCATTCGAGTAGTTTTCGTTACTTCCATTACCATTGGTGTAATCGTGGCCGTGAGAAGCGTCCATAACAAGAGCCATGGCATAGGTCGTATTGGCGCTAAGCGTAATTGAACTATTAAGACTTAGCATTGACGGATTGTCAATACCGGCTCCCGTACCTGACGCTGTCGCCACAGGAGCTCCCCAGGGCGCAGGGTTATTTTCGTTCCCGACAAAGGTTCCCACGAACGCATATACATCCATGGTCATCGCTCCTACCTCGGCCGTATTGGTTTCAAGATCGGTAACGATTATGTCAGCAGGACCAACAGTTACATCAAAGTAAACAGCGCCGCCAAAGGATCCACCATTATTGCGCGCGAATAGAGTCGTTAGAGATCCCGAGCCACCGACCGGACTTCCGGCTACGATCGTGTCTATTCCACAGTTATCACTTGAGCTGGATAACAGGTCACTGGCGCTAATGGTAGCGTCACCATTAGAATCCAGTTGAACAGTGATATCCTGACATGCAATTACAGGATCTTCGTCATCAGAAACAGTTACTGTGAATTCACAAGTAACAGTATTGTTATCACTATCGGTCGCACTAAACTGAACTACAGTGGTTCCAACAGGGAACATGCTTCCACTAGGTGGCCCCATAGTTTGTGTTACGGCAAGAACTCCATCCTCAAGGTCAAGAGCTACAGCATCAGCAAAGTTTACGATGGCAGAACATACACCGGGATCGGTAGTAGTTACCACGTCCATAGGACAGTTGATAGTTGGAGGAGATCCAATTACATCGTTAAAGCTGATATTCATCAGAAGGTCAGGACCGGTTCCTCCGGCAATTCCACATACCTGACCGGGTGTCCAGTCTGTACATCCAAGACCAAATCCACCGGCTGGATTTATCCAATGGTAAGGGTTTCCATTACCATCGGTAGCTGTGCTCCAGAACCACTGGCCGCAGCAACCGAAGTCCATAGCCGCTTGTACACTCACCCAGTAGGTATCTCCTGAAGTCAATAAGGGCGCGTTGGTTGGGTCTAAAGAAAAGCTACCATCCCCGTCGGCGTCCACAACATTGCCCTGGAAGGATTCCATGAAAATGAGTGTTCCGGGAGATCCGGCGGCATCTTCGTAAATTCTTAGAACGACCATATTGGCTGCATTGTCGTCCAAACCGCCACCCGTTCCAATAATATCAATTTGGCACATATTGGCAAATGTGGCGCCAGGGGCCACAAAATCGTCTGCCATTAAGCTGTCAAAGCCATCAAAGGCCGCCTCAAAATCCTGGGAAGGGCCTCCATTTCCGGCAGCTGTACCGTTCGTATAATCGGGCAAGCTGGCATCACATGCAATGACACGCGAATTGTCAAAGTTGACAGGGCCAACCACTCCTGTTGAAATAACATCAACGGGAACGGGACCATCATATGTGCGCTGTGCAAGGTCGGCAAGTTCATCCTGGCTAAAGGAAATCTCTGCCGGAATCACTCGTTGCTGTTGCAAGGGCGCTTCCTCGGTTGTTTCAGCAGTGTTGACTTGCATTCGTTCTTGCAACTCAGCCTGCTTCAATAGCACATCTTGGTTTTGAGCCTGTACTGCACCAACTAAACAGAACAAACTCAACACCAGTAGTAGAGTAAATTTTCTCATAATTAAAATTTTGGATTAGTTGAATACTAAAAGTACTTCAAAAGCGTTATCCAACCGTTTTTTTTTCGATCATGTGCCCTAAAAAAACGATAAACAACAAGTGCTTAAGTAAGAAAACACTTACGTTTCAAAAAGTAAGGTTAATATTCAACTAAAAGGGGTTGATACCGTGTGTTTTAGAAGAATGCTATGAAAAGGGAAATAAAGGTCTTTTAGTTGAGTTTATCCGTGAGTTTCTTGAACACTTTTTTGGGTTCTTTGTGTTCATACAAAACCGCATACACAGCATTTATGATTGGAGTTTTGGCCTTTTTATTTCCGCGTTGCTGGTTTAGCTCATAGGCGCTTTTTGTAGCGTAGTATCCCTCGGCTACCATGCTCATCTCCATCATAGCACTTTTTACGGTATAACCCTTTCCAATCATATTACCGAACATACGATTCCGGCTGAATACCGAATAACCCGTTACAAGAAGATCACCCAGGTAGGCAGACCCATTGATGTCACGCTTCATCTTATGCACCTTTTTTACATACCGTTTCATTTCGCGAATGGCGTTGCTCATCAAAACACTCTGGAAGTTATCGCCATAACCCAGGCCATGAGCAATACCTGCAGCCAGCGCATAGATGTTCTTCAACATAGCCGCATATTCGGTGCCAATAATATCATCGCTGGTGGTACACTTGATGTATCTGCTGGACAAATTCTCCGCAATTAACTGTGCTTTTCGCTCATCAGCACAAGCAATGGTGAGATACGAAAGACGTTCAAGTGCCACCTCTTCGGCATGACAGGGACCGGTAATCACTCCGATGTCTTTAAAAGGAATTCCGTAGTGGGTATAAAAATGATCTCCTACGATAAGGCTGCTCTCCGGAACAATTCCCTTAATGGCCGAAAAAATGACCTTGCCCTTGAGAGGTTTTTTGATCTTCTGAAGTTCCTGCTCTACAAAAGCCGATGGAATCACAAAAATGAGGTAGTCGGCATAATCCACCATCTCGTTGATATCGTTGCTGAGAAACAACTGATCGGTATGGAACTCTACCGAGCTAAGATAATTGGGATTGTGCTTTTGTTTTTTAAGATGCTCCAGGGCATAAACGCTGCGCATATACCAACCTACTTTATCGGAGTTTTCACACAGCATCTTGACGATAGCCGTAGCCCAGCTCCCGCCTCCAAAAACGGCAATCTTCGGTGTCTTAGACATGCATTCTTTTTTGGTGGTTTCAAAAGTACATAATAAAAATTGATTGTAAATTATTCATTATCAACATGTTATCATTTTGGCATAGCTTTTGGAATCTGATGGACATACCCTAAAACCTAAAGTTATGAAGCGATTTATTCTAAACATCGGATTTGTACTAACCAGCCTCTTAGTCACTTCCTGCTACACAGAAGTGATCGTGGATGACGTGGATGTTGTGGATCCGGGTCCAACGATCACCCTACGCGAGGTACTCTCATCATATGAATTGTGGTATGTGGATATTGATCGTACCGTTGGGAATGGGTACATCCCCTTCGTACAAAAGGCCTTTACCATGTCGTTTCGAAACGGGACATTGTTCGCCAACAATAACCTGGTTGGAATAGGTGATCAGGGGAACGGATTTGGGATCGATGTTGGGTTTTTTGACACCTATGGTTTCGAACTGGATGTTACACACGATCTGGACGGTTCGTATCGTTTTGAGGTGATTCAGCGTAACAAAAATGAGATAGAGCTGTACTATCGTCCGCTCAACCTATCCTACATTTTAGTAGGGTATCAGCGAAGTACGTTCGACTACAACGCATTGTTCTATGATAACATCCACTATTTCCTTCAGGAATATGTGGCTTGGGAAAAGACCTATACGAGTCCGTACGGAGACCTCAACCAGTTTGACAATGAGAATTACCTGCAGTTTTTACCAGGGGGAGGTGACGGAAATTTCAGAAGCTCTGAAGACCCGGTTGGTGTTCCTTTTGACGATATCTTATGGGACTATACAGGCATCTACAATGTGGATGATGTACCCGGAAACCGCTACCTGAAAAATTTAACATTGGATTATGATTTGGAAGGCAATGAATACTTTGAGCTCTCCGTTATTAATGACAGTAGGATCGAACTGTTCCATACACCTTCCGGTACTTTATATGAATTCACAGGAAGAGGTTATGTACAGTACAAGCGAAAGGATGTCTTACGGGAGTCCAAAGCTACGATCGAAAAGCAGATGATAAAGATCGAGAAGGCGATCTGATATATACAACAACTTTTGGTTGGTTATTTAGTTGAAAACCGCTCCTCTGGTGTTTACTAGTTCGGGGCGGTTTGATTTTAGTGAAACTCCCTTTGATGAACGAAGTGAAGTCAGAGGTAAAGTTGAACTAATCCTGCTGCACAGCGGGATCCAATGACAGTGAAACTACTTGTAAAAGTTCATTTCGTCCAGATACGACCAAACAGCATCCGGCAACATAGGGCGAATGTTTTTTCCACCCTTAATACCCTTACGAATAAAAGTGGACGACAATTGCATAATAGGGGCATCTATAACCCGGATAGAGGGATGATCTTCAAGTTGATGTTCGACCTGTCCTTTTGAGATTCTGGGGTACACATAGAGCGAATAGTTGTTTAAAATGACTTCATAATTCTTCCATTTATGAAGGCTCTTCAGATTGTCTTCTCCCATAATTAAGCAGAACTCCAAACGTGGATATTTGTCCTCCAAATAGGCCAGGGTGTTTACCGTGTAATTAGGCTGAGGGAGGTCGAATTCGATATTGCTTGCCTTTAACTTCGGGTAGTCTTCCACGGCGATTTGCACCATAGCAAGCCGATGGTGGTCTGCCAGGAGCGAACTTTTCTTTTTGTGGGGATTGTGCGGGGTGACTACCATCCAAACCTCATCCAGATCGGAGAATTCCACCATGTGGTTTGCAATGGTAACATGCCCTACATGAATAGGGTTGAATGTGCCAAAGTACAGACCTATTTTCTTGCCTCCGGTGTTCATTCGTCTGAGTTTTCTTCTTCGTCAACCGGTTCTGAAATGAAGTCAGAAACCAGTTCGCACGCTTTTTCTAATGCACTCTCCAGATCATCGTTGACCACAATTTCATCGAATTGGGGTGCTGTGGCCATTTCAACTGCAGCCTTGGCCACCCGCATATTGATCTTCTCGTCACTTTCGGTGTCGCGTTTCTTCAGGCGAATGATAAGCTCATTGATGCTGGGCGGTTTTACGAATACGGCCAGTGTTTTTTTCGGAAATTTTTTCTTGATTCT
>CAZTLE010000231.1:0-5847 GCA_964614415.1 uncultured Aureitalea sp.
ACTGGTTCCGTGAGATCCCATGATGATAAGATCGGCATCCATGTCTTTGGCGACCTCGTTCACCTCTTTGAAGATCTTATAGTTCTGTACCATGCTTTCAACTTTCACACCCTTCAGATAGGGTTTATCCAGAAACTCATTGAACCGTTTTTCGGCCAGTTTCAAATAGTACATGGCTTCAAAGACCTCTTGCGACTCATCTTTGGTAAGTATGGATGGCGAAAGGCCCATCATGTGCAGAGCCACGATCTCGGCGTCATGTTCCCTGGCCAGTTGAGCGGCCACTTCAAGAGCGAATTCGGAATGTTCCGAGAAATCTACGGGTACCAGTATTTTTTTCATTGTAACGTGTATTTAGGTTAGCGAATAGGGGGCTTAGATCGTATGATGAGGCCTAAAGGTTTGTCGTCGTTTCTTCAACTGTTTTTCAAGATCAGACAATGTTTCCTTAACGGCCATTTCATAATTTTTCTCAGTTGAGGAGGCAAAAATGCGAGGTCCGGGAACACTGAGCTCGATCTCACAGATCTTGTTTTCTCCTGTCTTTCCCTGACCCAGTTTGAAATATACCTGGGCCTTGATGATCCAGTCGTATTTTTCACCTAGTTTTTGAAGTCGAGTAATAGCATAGCGTGTCATAGAATCGCTATTCGGCATCTTTACATATTGAATTGATATTGTCATGGTATTAGTATTTTCTAATTTCTATTTCAAAACTACACGGTGCGTCCAGCATAAACCATGATAAATGTCAGGTTGGAGAAGTACTTTACAGTTCCTTGAGAAGCCCAAAGCCAAAGCTTATATAATTAAGTTTTACTGAAATGGCGTTTTCCGAGGTATCTATTTCATTTGAATATGACTGAAAGCGGACATTGGATGATAGCGCCCAGGTATCGTCAATACGATAACGAACGCCCGCACCGGCATGCCAGCCAATTTTGTAGGAGCTGCGATCGTCAATATTTAATGCGTTGTTCTCAAGTCGAATTGCACCGTAATTAATTCCGGAATTTCCGAAAAACCCAAGGGGCGAACCTTGTTTGGGAATGGTAAGCTCGAATCCCAAGAGAAAGGAATTCTGCGTAATATCCAACTCCATAGCAGCCATATCGGCTTTTGTTTCAAACTGATTCCAGGCCCATCCGGTATAGGCCTTCAAATGCGGCATCATATTATATGCAGTGATAAGGTCGAACCCAAAACCGGTCTTTACCTCGGACCCCTCAATCTCCTGCGTAGGAAAATTAAGCTGAGGCCTGAATTCTATCGACCAGCGTTGTCCGGAAACGGTATTCAGCCCCATCACAGTAACAAATAAAAACAGGAGTACTATGCGCATGATCATATTCGTGTGATTTGAAATTATTCAGACAAATTACCGGATACAGTCAGTCTAAAAAATGATGATTGTCAGCCCCCGGGTTCAAGAGGTTTCCGGCGTTTATCTTTAAGCGCCCAATAAATACCTTTTACACCCGAAACCCAACGGTCGTACATGAAAATAAGGGTGATCTCTTCGATAGTTTCGAGAACTCCTATGGCCAGCATCACGTAGAACAACCAATAGAAGGGCTCAAAGAAGAGAAGCAGAAGAATGAAGGCGGCCTGAATTATGGCCGAGAGCTTGGCTAAATAGGTATGGAAGGCTGTGGCCTTGCCATATTTCCTGAAGGCAATGATCATTTGAATTCCATAGGGTATAAGGATTACAAGGATCAACAGGACATGTGACTTCATGAACTCGGGTTCAAACTGAAAAAGCGAACCAACAGCGATCACAAAGGTGATCTGGTCTCCGAAGGAGTCTAATTGCGAGCCTCTTGGACTGGTGATATTAAGGGTTCGTGCCAGAAAGCCGTCAATGGCGTCCGTTGAATAGCTTATTAGAAGGAACCAGGCAAAAAGTGAGCGCTCGTCCAGAAAGATCAATGTGATAAGTAGGGGTGCGGCAACCACCCGGTAGAAGGAGAACCAGTCTGCGATGTTGTAGTTTTTGAATGTTAGCATATTCAAACGGTTTGAAACAGGCATCGTGATCAATGTTTCTCAAAAGTATCGGCTCAATTCAGGGTAAAAAATGACGAAGATCAGCCTTGAGCAAAGGTCATAGGACTACCTTTGGACGGGAAATGTACGATAGCGCCTCTTTTTAAGGGGGCTTTCCGTATCTTAAAGAATCAAAAGAACCGCCATGCACATTCACAATTTTGAAAAGCAACATTCTGTTCTTAATCGCTTTCTGGCCGAATTAAGGGATACCGAGATTCAGCAGGACCCCATGCGATTTCGACGGAATATTGAGCGAATAGGGGAAATACTCAGTTACGAATTGAGCCGGGAGCTCAACTATGAGACAATTACGGTCAACTCACCCTTTGGAAGCAAGGAAGTGGCCGTTCCGCAAAACGAATTGGTACTTTGCTCGGTGTTGCGTGCGGGCCTTCCGCTGCATCAGGGGTTGCTAAGTTATTTCGACCGGGCTGAGAATGCCTTTATCTCTGCATACCGCCACCATCCAGATGGAGGTGATGACTTTGAAGTGATCGTAAAATACCTGGCTGCACCATCTCTGGAAGGGAAGACTTTGATTTTGACGGATCCCATGCTGGCCACAGGCCGGACCCTGGAAAATGTATACAACGCGCTCCTGAAACACGGTACACCGGCACGAATACATATAGTTTCGGTGATTGGGTCTAAGGACGGACTGGATTATGTGTCAACCGTATTTCCCGAAGGGACACATCTTTGGATTGCTGCCGTGGACCCGGTCCTAAACAGTAAGGGATACATTATTCCCGGATTGGGAGATGCCGGAGATCTGTCTTTCGGAATTAAGCTGTAGCGAAGTAAGGAACTTTGAAAGAGAACAAAAGAAACGGGTGACCCTTGATTCACCCGTTTCCTATTTGGAAGTTAATGCATGAAGTCCTCGTTATACTGCTATAGTATGTTGCCAAATAAGCTGTTTGCCAAGCGCATTAACTTCGATAATTTGATGGGTACTAAACCATCAACCAAAACTAAACTGTAAGTAAAAGGAAATGAAGGCGGCGGGCGCCTCCATTTCCTGTGAAAATAGTAAATACACGTTCGCGTTCGGATCTAAACTCGCTATATCCACTTCCGAAAAAGCGACATATCAAACTAACCTAGTCCTGTACCTTTACTATTTTCAATGACTTCCTCCGTACTGCTACCAAAGAAGTCAATGTCGTATATCAGGAATCAGAGATGCCAAAGACATCCCTGATTCCTTCTTGAGATATAAGCAGCGTGGTTAAGTACACCGTTTTCCGGAAAGTATTTGAAATCAAATGCATTCAGGAACGCAATAGTCTATCACTGCCAAATCTCCATTGATGGCTTCACATTGCTGTGAAACAACCAACTTTTCTACTTTCAAAGAGCGACTTTCTTAAAAGAATAGTGCTAAAGTACACCTCGTCACTTTCATAAAATATGACGGTTGTCAGTTTTTAGAATTTCTTGTTTCATTTCGGCTGGGATTTCCTTCTCGTTTATGATAATTCTCATGGGCCATGAACCCCGGCAGGTTTACATTTGAACTCAATTCAAATTCTAAACGCCATGAGAAATATGATAGTAAGTATGTGGTGTCTTTTACTGGCATTCACGATGAACGCTCAAGACATGAAAGGATTGGATTTTATATCTCCGTTTCATGATGGTTATGCGGCCATTCAAAAAGGTGAAAAATGGGCCTTTATAGATAAGACCGGAAAATTAGTGGTCGATTTTCGAAATGATCTCGTAGTAGCTACTTCGGCAAAAATGGAGTGCTGTTCTATGGAAAAGGACGCCAATTATCCCATTTTTTCAGACGACAGAAGTCTCGTTAAGGTGGTAAAGGATGGCATCGTTCACTACGGGTATATTGATAGTGAAGGTAAAATGACAATTGACTCCGGATTTATAAACGCTACCCATTTTCACGACGGCCATGCCATTGTACTAAAAATTCACAAGGAGAATCTGGGTCGGAATGATGTCCTGGGTAAGAATATGGTGTCCTACAAATACACCGAGGTGGTTATCGATCCCAGCGGAAGTGTGGTCAAACACCTTAGGGGGCCCTTCAATTTGTTGTATTCGGAAAAGCACATGAAGAATCCCCCGGTGATCATGAGCCGGTTTATTGCACCCGGCCTTATTGCCGTAAAAGGAGAATCCGGAACCCAGAAGATTCTTGCCGTCAACTAACACACGTACCTTGAAGTTCGCATATACATTACTGGGGATTTTGTGGCTGGTTTCCTGTAACAATGGGAACCAAAAGACATTGCCCGAAATCAAGGACATCACTGAGTCTGTATACACATCGATTACCGTTCAACCGGACAGCCTGTACAGGGTGCACGCCTCGGTAGCAGGTATTCTGGATAGGAATTTGGTTGAAGAAGGAGATGAAATTGAAGCGGGTACTGCATTGCATGAACTCGTAAATACCTCCTCAGCCTTACTTTCGGAGAATAGCCGTTTGGCAATGGATCTCGCGCTCAAAGAATATGAGGGTACTACAGGTCAGCTGGCCGCCCTTCGGGACGAGATAGAGAGTGCCGAACTCAGGATGAAGGATGACTCCATCAATTATATGCGACAAAAAAATCTCTGGGAACAACAGATTGGCTCAAGGTCGGAATACGATACCCGGAAATTGCGCTATGAACTTTCTATGAATGCACTTTCTGTGGCCAGGAACAAGTACTATCAAACCGAAAATCTGTTGCTCACTCAATGGGAACAGGCTAAGAATAGTTTTAATAACGCTTCCGTTACTACCGAGGATTTTACGGTTGAAAGCACTATGGCCGGTAAGGTCTACGCAGTGTATAAGAATCCCGGAGAAATAGTCACGACACGAGACCCGCTGGCCCTTATTGGCAGTGCTTCCGTCTTTGTGATTGAAATGTTGGTGGACGAGGTAGATATTGTTAAGATCCGGAAGGACCAGGAGGTCCTGGCCACTCTGGACGCCTACGGAGAGCAGATATTCAAAGCGCGAATTCACAAGATCTATCCGAACAAGGACATTCGAAATCAGACCTTCCTGGTGGAGGCCCTCTTCGAATCCCCTCCTGAGGTTTTGTATCCGGGACTGGCAGGGGAGGCCAATATCATCATATCTCACAAAGTAAATGCTATGGTCATACCGAAGTCCTATTTGCTTAACGGTAAAAGAGTAATGACCGATGATGGAGAAGTAGAAGTTCAAACGGGCTTGCAAACTCTGGATGCAATTGAAATACTTTCGGGCATTACCGATGAAACCTGGATATACAAGCGGAACAATGACTAACTGGAAAGTCATACTCGGAATCTCCAAAACCCACCTGCTGGCCAAGATAAAACAAACTGCGACGGCGGCATTAGGTGTTACTTTCGGTATTGGGGCCTACATCACGCTGGTTTGTTTTATGACGGGTTTGAACCAAATGCTCGATGATCTCATTTTGAATCAAACCCCGCATGTTCATGTCTACAATGAAATTCTTCCTTCCAAAAAACAGCCAGTCGACTTGTATGAAGAAACCCAAAATCTGTTCAATGTTGTTCATTCTGTGAAGCCTAAATTGAGTCAGAAAAAGATTCATAATGCGTTGCCTATTATGGAATATCTGAAAGGTAAAGAAAACGTGCGAGGAGCCATTCCTCAAGTGAAAACTACCATTTTTTACATCGCAGGATCCATTGAATTAGGTGGGAATTTAACGGGAATTCTTCCGTTGAAAGAAGGTGAGTTTTTTAACTTACAAGATTATGTGGTACAAGGAACCCTGCAAGATCTAGATCAAAACAACAACGGAATTCTTCTAGGAATGG
>CAZTLE010000232.1:0-5808 GCA_964614415.1 uncultured Aureitalea sp.
GGATCATCCTATAACCTCGCAGAGCTTATTCAGAATAGGACCTCTTCCGAGTTTATAATTACTGCTGAACATGTGAGCAGGGTAAGTGGTATACACCACATTTATCTGCGCCAGGCTATAAATGGAATTGAAGTACATGGTACGGAGTCCAGTGTGCATCTCAATGCACAAGGTGAAGTTATTAGAACAAATAACCGCTTCGTGGACGGAATCCAGGCCCGGGCATCAAGTGCCTCTATAACTGCCGAAGAGGCTATCAGATCGGTCGCAAGTCAAATGCAGTATTCGATTTCAGGACTTCAGGAGCTGGAACGCAACAACGATATCAATCAGTCGGCCTTGTTCAGCAAGGCGGGTATTTCGGGTGAAGAAATCCCGGTGAAACTAGTCTATTATTATCGGGAAGGTATTGGTACCGACCTCGTATGGGAGCTTTCCGTGCAGGAATTAACTTCCTCCGACTGGTGGAACTTTAGGGTAGATGCAACTAACGGCGCCATCATAGATAAAGATAACTGGACAGTTTCGTGCTTTGATGAGAATCACGCCGATCACAATCACGGCTCAAACGGTTCTAAAATAGTAGAAGACAGCTATGACGCGTTGCCTGCTACTACTGTTCCCACAGAAGCTGAGGCAAACCTAATGGTAGGTTCTTATCGTGTTTTCGCCCTACCCATCGAAACACCTAATCATGGAAGTAGAACGCTGGTGACCAATCCGGACGACCCAACGGCCTCACCCTTTGGATGGCATGATACGAATGGTGCAGCCGGTTCAGAATTCACAAGAACGCAAGGTAATAACGTACGTGCTTATGATGATGACAATAACACTAACAGCCCTACCGGTACCGGAGCGTATGCCGAAGGTGGAGGAAGCCTGATTTTTGACTTTGCCTTGAACCTGACATATTCTAACGGAGACCAGTCGGAAGATGCTGCTGTTACCAATGTGTTCTATTGGAGCAATATCATTCACGATGTGATGTATCACTACGGTTTTGACGAATCTTCAGGAAATTTCCAGGAGAATAACTACGGAAATGGCGGTAGTGGTAGTGACAGCGTTAATGCTGAAGCACAGGACGGTTCCGGAACCTGTAATGCGAATTTCGGGACACCCTCCGATGGTTTCAACCCTCGTATGCAAATGTTCGTGTGTAATGACCGCGACGGAGACTTTGACAATGGGGTTATTGTACATGAATACGGACATGGTATTTCAAACCGACTTACCGGAGGTCCAGGGGCCTCAGGATGTTTGACTAACAGAGAGCAAATGGGTGAAGGATGGAGTGATATTTATGCGTTGCTTTTAACCATGGAACCCGGCGATGAAGGCTCTGATGTTCGTGGAATTGGAACCTGGTTGGTAGGAGAAGACGAAACCGGAACCGGAATCCGAACTTTTGCCTATAGCACCGATTTTGGAGTGAATTCCCTAAGCTATGACGATATAAATACCGAATCCGTTCCGCACGGAATTGGAGCAACCTGGGCGAGCATGCTCTGGGATATGACCTGGGGATTGATAGATGCGCATGGATTTAGTACAGACTTTTATACATTCACCGGTAATGTGAATACCGATGCCGGAAATGTACAGGCCCTGGCTTTGATTACAGAAGGTTTGAAATTACAGCCTTGCAGTCCGGGATTCGTAGATGGTCGTGATGCCATCTTACAGGCCGATGTAAATATATATGGAGGAGCCAACCAATGTATTATCTGGGAGGCCTTTGCCAATAGAGGGCTTGGGTTTAGTGCCGCGCAGGGAAGTACTAACAATGAAAATGACGGGACGCCTGCGTTCGACTTACCTCCTACAATTGCAGGATTTGACAATACGATTACGAACGCTTGTCTGGCAGGAGGAAATCTGTCCGGAGGTGGTGGATTCCCCACCGGTGGTGTATACAGTGGCCCCGGTGTTACCGATGACGGTAATGGAACTACCTATACGTTCAACCCCGTAACCGCAGGAGTGGGAACACATACGGTGACTTATACAGTGAATGATTTCTGTAATGCTAATTCAAGCACTAATTTTGATACTACGGTTGGCGTTCAGGATACCAGTTTGGGACTTACATGCCCCTCGGATATGCTGGTAGAGAGTGATTCCAATTCAGTATGCCAGGCGGAGGTGGTATTCACCTACCCTGCACCGGAAGGAGATCTGTGCAACCGAACGGCAAATGACCTGTCCCAGAATACGGCTTCATCCATTGGAGCGGGACTGGATTGTACAGACACACCTGCAGGACACTTAAGAAGCTTCAGCCTTTCCGGAATGGGAGTGACACGCGATTACACGATTAACGGGATCGATGTGGGAATTAATAATAATTCTGCCGGATTGGCCCCGATTACGGTAAACATTTATTTGGATAGTCAGTTGGGCGCGGCGGTGACTACGTTTGCAGTTCCTATTTCCGGGGCAGTGGCGCCTTACGCGACGGCTACCTCAATAGTGCCTGGCGGAACGAATTTTACGCATACAGTTCCGATGAACGTGTTCCTTCCGGCAGGAACTTCCTTCCATGTGGAGGTGGTTTCACCATCCTCCCGAACGGGATTAGTGGGATACAATGATGCCGGTGGAGGACCGGCCAATGAAACCACGACAGGATTTATCAACTGTGTAGGAGGGAACTACATAACCCCGGGTAGTGTTGGCTTTGGAGATCTCGCCGTACTCATTGAAGTAGACGGAGAAGAAAGTAACGAATATACGACGGTGCAAACTGCAGGACTGGCTCCGGGATCTACCTTCCCGGCCGGTACGACAACGAATACATTTATGACATCTGCGCAGAGCGGTGGAAGCACGAGCTGTTCATTCGATGTTACGGTGATCGGTAAGACGACCATCTATTCCGGTGGTGTTTGGAGTCCCATAGACCCGCTTGCCGGCTCGAACGCACAGTTTGATGAGAATTATAACACCCTAAGTGGTGACATAACAGCTTGCTCCTGTGATGTGGAATCCGGAGCGACGGTTACGGTCGACGCCAACGGTTTCCTGGATATTAACAGCAGGATAAATGTGGATGGAACACTTGTCGTTCAGCACCAGGGTAGTATTGTTCAAACCGATGGCGACGCACCTGTGATCAACAATGGGACGATCAACGTGGAGATGACCTCTCCCGTGTTGCAAACACGCGACTTCATGGTCATGGGAAGCCCAATGACAGCTGAAACGAGAACGGGTGTATACAATACGGCTTTCCTGGTACTGGAACACAGTCCGGCCGACTTCATTCCGCATCCTTCGGTTCCGGCAGGACCTACCAACTTCGCCGATGATAACGGGGATTTCTGGACTCAGTTTGCGGCTGGCCCGATCAATGTTGGGGAAGGATATATTGTTAGGCCGCAGTCCGGTTTTACCGATCCGGCCAATACAACCTATAATTTCACACACAGTTTGGGAACGTTGAACAATGGAGATGTTTCACGAAATGTAGTGTTCAACGGACTAGGAACCAACCCGGACGGAACACCCAATGTATTCTCCAATCCGTATGCTTCTGCTATTGATGCTGATGACTTCATTAATGACAATGCTTTGGTGAATGAGGTGTATTTCTGGGAGCACCTGACGCCTCCAAGCTCGACTATTCCGGGAGCAAATGGCTACAACTTTGATATGGGAGATATTTCCATGTACAACCTTTCGGGAGGAACGGCAGCTGCCAACGATCCAGGTACCAGCACGCAACCCAACGGAATTATTTCCACAGGGCAGGGGTTTGGTATCAAGGCTTTTGGAGCCGGTACGGTTACGTTCACGAACAGTATGCGACTCACGACTGGGAATACAACCCTAAGAACCCCGGAAGACGGTGTGGACAGAATCTGGTTGCGATTAACGAATAACGAGTTCGATCAAAACAGTAATACCCTGGTTGCCTTTAACCCACTCGCCACGGAGCAATGGGATGCCGGATATGACAGTAACCGATTGGCTACGTTCATTTCCCTTTATTCACAGTTGGAAGTAGGTTCTGAACAGCTTGGAATTCAGACCAGAGAAGAGTTTGAGACAGGTATGAAAATCTCCATGGGATTTGCTTCCTTGATTGCAAAACCAACGGCCTATACGATTTCAATTGACGCTTTAGAAGGTGCTAACATTGGTAATGCCGATGTATATCTTATCGATAATGAGTTGAATATTATCACAAATCTTACGGAACAGAATTATACGTTCGTTAGTGACAAGGGAACATTCGATCGCCGCTTTACGCTTCAGTTCGAGTACGAGGTATTGAGTGTGGATGATGTAAATCCATTGGATAGCATTGCTATTTATCCGAACCCAACCACCGGAACACTGAATATCATTTCACCTGTGGAAGTGATTGAACAGGTAGAGATTGTGGATATTCAGGGGCGTAAGATTCAGAATGTAAAGTTCCAAAGTCAGGGCGTTCAGATAATGGACCTTTCCGATCTGAGCTCAGCGGTGTACTTTGTTCGTATCCAAACGGAAAGTGGATCTGTTACCAAACGGATCATAAAAGAATAAATCGAGATACAGCTCAATGAAAACCGTCTCTGAATGAGGCGGTTTTTTGTTGAAATAAAAGAATTCTTTTTCAGTTATTTACAACATGAAGAAAGTACTGTTTGTTGTTCTTCTTCTTGTAGGTGCAGGATTATTGCTGTTCACAAAGAAGGGAAAGGTTGTTCAGAATGTTGCCAAGTCATACATAATACCGACCAATTATGTAAACGAAGCGGGTAATACGGTCATGGAACGGGTTACTGTGCCAGACGGATACGCTCGTGATCTTTATGCTGAAGGTAGTTTTCAGGACTACGTCCGAAACTATCAGTTGAAACCCTTTGGTGCCAAGGTCATCAAGTATGACGGAAATGAATACGCATATCAGAAGGGGCATATAGGAGTCCTTGAAATACCGGTGCCAAAGAATGGCTTGCAACAGTGCGCCGACGCCCTGATACGAATGCGGGCTGAATACCTCTGGCAACAGGATAAACAGGAAGACATCGGATTTAACTTCACCTCTGGTCACTACTGCTCCTGGATAGATTATGCGAACGGATTACGCCCTAAGATCAATGGAAACCGGGTTACTTTTGAAAAGATCGCGCAGGTAGATCATTCGGAAAGAAACTTCTATCGATATTTGAATCTCATCTACATCTATGCTGGAACCCAATCGCTTTTTGACGAACTCAAGCCTGTGAAAACCATTAGTGAAGTTCAGGTAGGAGACATGATCATCAAGCCCGGGAGTCCGGGGCATGTTGTAATGATAGTTGATGTTGCCACCAACGAAGAGGGCGAAAAATTGTTTATTTTAGCACAGGGAAATACACCCGCACAGAGTGTCCATATCCTCAAGAATCTAAGCGATTCGCAACTGAGTCCCTGGTACGAACTTGAGATGGGTGCCTACCTGGAAATTCCCACCTACTATTTTACAAAAACACAACTGGTCCGATTTAAAGGATTATGAAAGAAGAACTAAGTACTCAGGAACTCCACAATCTCGCTATGAACATCGTAGGGAAGGACCTGGAGGAAAATGGCTATGAGTTTTTGGGTGTAAATTCGAAGATGAAGAAGGACCCGCAGTTCGTGGCGTTAAAGGATAAGGTACTCCATTTTGTGATCGTCCGGGCCATTTCTTATCCCGAAGACGCCTATGCCTACGACCCGATCTTTATGAAAACGATCAAGGAGCATGCGGCTAAGTTTGAAGCGCGTGCTTATTATGCTGGTGTGGGCCTCGGTCACGGGTCAGACTATGCCAAGCCCGTCATAAAG
>CAZTLE010000233.1:0-5777 GCA_964614415.1 uncultured Aureitalea sp.
CGATTGCTGATTGAAGCTGGAGGCTGGAAGTCTGAAGATTTTTTGATTTGAAGATTATTCAATGAACAAATCAACGAAAAACAAATAAACAAGATGGAGCACTGAGTGCCTTCCGAAGCCTTGGCGAAGGAAGGAGTATCGAAGTGCGAAGGGAATAACGATTTTTGAATTA
The DNA here is from genome assembly GCA_964614415.1 of uncultured Aureitalea sp. Lineage (GTDB taxonomy): Bacteria > Bacteroidota > Bacteroidia > Flavobacteriales > Flavobacteriaceae > CAZTLE01. The sequence continues at coordinate 173 of CAZTLE010000233.1, forward strand.
CGAATGACGATTGCTGATTTGAAGATTATACAATTTATAAGCAGATCAACGAATCAACAAAAAACGAATAAACAAGATGGAGCACTGAGTGCCTTCCGAAGCCTTGGCAAAGGAAGGAGTATCGAAGTGCCAGGTAATAATGAATTTCGAATAATGAATGATGAACTATAACTTGGAGTTACCTAACAACTAACGACAAACGACTAACGACTAACGACTAACGACTAACGACTAACGACTAACGACTAACGACTAACGAATGATAAAACGATACTGGAAAAAAGGAAAGAAGCAAAAGCGGATCGTGATCCTGCTTTCTATATTGCTTCTGATCCTATTGTTCGTGCTTCGCGATGATTATCAGCCGGCCTTGCTGTTCCTTCGGAAGTACATTTTTATTATTCTGGTTTCTGCACTGTTCCTCTGGCTAACTTTTTCGAAATTCCGTCGAACAGTGGGTGCTGGGAAACGGGTGCTCATTATGTTAGGTATCATTGCGTTTTTTGTAACGGGCTGGTTCTTCGGATGGAAGCTGGACCTGTATCACTACATGCAGATGTACAATGTATACAATCACCTGAACAAGGTTGAGATCCACGAATTACCGCTCACACAAAACGAACGCATTCAGCCGCTGAACAACATAGTCACCATGGCCTACGAGTCGATAGGTGAAACCCAGGAGGTCTCCTTACCGCACCTGGTACGGGTGGATAGCACCAACCAATGGACTATGGCGGTACAACCTGCCGAAGAATACTGGTGGCAGCGTGTCAATGAAAACACCGAGGAGATCTTTTCGGTGGAGAGTACCTCCCCTTTTCCTCGATTCTCGGACGAAAACCGGGTCCCCATTACCTTCTCCATAGGTGAATCCCTGGCGTTTAGCCGTAACACCTACAATGCCGTGGTGCAAAGGTTCGGCCTTGTGAAATTGTTTACCATGGAACCCAGTGATGTCTTCTATATGAAGAACGATGAAGGCAGGTGGGTTCAGGTTGTGAGTCTCATCAAATGGAAAGGATTCTTCTTCCCCTACCCGACCTACGGAGGGGTGGTCGTAGTAGATTCCGGAGAACACGACTTCGGTGATTATGTGGAGCGGGTATTAATTGGAAAAGGAACTTTTATTCCTCCGGAAGATATTCCAAACTATCCCTTCTTAAACAGACAAAACATTATGGCGGAAAAGATATCCCGCCTGCAGGCACAGTCGTTACAATTCTTAGGCGGGTTTACCGATCCGTTACCCTGGAATATGGAAACGGCTGTAAAGATCCCGGACCTTCCTGATGATCAGAATCAGCAGCCTTTTGTGACCGACTTCAACTTTGACACCATGGAGGTGGATGCTTATAGCGGCCTGTATCATTGGTTCGGACTGGAACCCATCGGTGAAGAGCGTACCAGTTTATCCTTCAGTGTGATGATCCCGGCGGATGGTACTGACAAGCTATACTACTATAATCATGCCGCCAAGAAAGAAGGAATGGCGGGTGTATCGGCCATGCCGTTGAAAGTGGTAGAGTCCAAGAAAGAATACGACTGGTCCGTAAACAAGCCTGTGGAATTCAGACCATTTATCAAGGAAATTGCGGGGCGGAAGCGCTTATTCGTTTTAGGCACCGTTGCAGCCAAACGGGAAGACAGTAAGAAGTTTGACGGTGCTGCTACGCCGGATTTGGCACTCATAGATGCTGAATACCGCGATGTGGTATGGATCGACGCCAAGCATCCGTCACAATGGGAAACGGCGATCCTGGATCAGTTAGGTGAAACCTGGAAGGCGTCGGAAGGATTGTCGGACGAAGACATTTGGCCTTCAAAAACCGATGAGGATTTATTCCCTCTGATTGAACGCGACAGTGTGACTTTGGACACGGTACGATCGGAAATGCCACAATCGGAAGTAGATCGAATGAATCAAATGTTGGATAGTATTTCCGGCAGGTCGAATTAAAGTAATCAGAGGTTGGCAAATCTCAATTTTCGGATTATTTTTGCCTTCCCTTTTCAGAATGCCCAGATGGCGGAATTGGTAGACGCGCTGGTTTCAGGGACCAGTGTCCGCAAGGACGTGCAGGTTCGACTCCTGTTCTGGGCACAGCGAAGTGCGAAGCACGAGATGTGCCGAGAAGACTCCAACCGGAGTCTTTTTTTGTAGAACAAAGTGAAACAAAACAACAGGAGCCGTGCACTGAGCCTGCCGAAGTTGGTCACTGAGCCTATCGAAGTGCGGGCACTTCTTTTCAAAATTACGTTATTTGTTACGTGACTAAAGAGACACCATACCCTGAAATCCAGGCCCTCCTCGTCTATTTCGAAAAACACAATATCGAGATACGCCGGTTGGGAGACTTCCGGCATCACGATCTTATTCATGTGGCGTTTACAATAGATGGCACTACATGGAATCTGTATGTGGATGACGAGTACAAGGACTTTCAGGAAGATCGGCCGGTGATGTGCCTCTACCTCGTTCTTTTTTCATTAGAGATGTACCTGGAAAGTGATGACTTTTTGAGTTGGTGTAATCAGTGGTTTTTGGATACGAAGGACCCAAAATGGCTTCAGTACTATAGGGATCTGGGCTCCATGACCAGAGAGATCGAACAAAGGCTGGGAACGATCGATGCGCATGTTTCAGATTATGAATACCAACTGCGCATGGGTGTGGTCGATGCGCTTAATGAGATTCGCGAAGTTTGATCTCCGGGTTTCGAATATCCATTGGAAATGACTATTGTTCCACCCTATTGTATTGGGCAGTTCCAAACTGACTGTAATCATCATCCCGCAGTACAAAATCATGAACTTCGATTTGGTCATCACTTTTGATCATATAGATCGTTTTTCCCTTCTCGGAATCTTCATCGCCCCAAAGCACCGTCATAGAGTCTTCAGTAATTTCTAATTGTAAGGGAAGCATCACCCCCCGGGAATCGAACCATTGCCCTTTTCCGTTCTTGATGTCATAGTAGGCAACGGCATTCATAACACGCTCTTGTCCGGAACCGTCTTTGAATTTGTTCTGAAATGTAAGCTTGAGAAAAGCGTTATTCAGTTCAGGTTCCCAGGTCATGCTGAAGTTGGCATCCGTGCCAAATAGCGATCCCATTCCGGACCATTCTCCGTATAATTTTTCACTGAGATCCTGGGATGATTGTGCGTTTATTACACCAGTCGCTAGCAGTGCAATCAATACCAAATATTTTGCTGCTATATTCTTCATACGCTCTCCTTTTAAACCTTCTCCTACAAATTACGGTTCAGATGAGTCAAAGCAAAGAAAAACATAACGAATCCGGTTAACTTGTGCAGAGAATGCCGGAAAAATTGCAGTAAATCCAACAGTTTGGCTGATTTTGGTATCCGCTTTTGACGCGCAGGAATACATTATCGGTCAGTGACCAAACTATCAATTCTGGTAATCTGAGGGTTTCCGTCCTCGTCCAGGTAAATTCCCAGACGCATATTCTCGGCATCGTCGAAAAGGAAAAGACCTGTTCTGCCATTGAATAGTCGTCCTACATGCATTCGGAAGGTGACCTTGTTTTCAGGACGACCGAACAACTCTCCAAATGCCGCTTTTCGTGCTTCGTCATTAGAGATAGCCGCAATGCTATCGTATTCAATTGCAAACTGCCGGGGCGAATGTTCCCTGGAACGTTCAAGAAATTGCAACCCCGTACGTCGATTCCAGGTGTCTCCTGAAAGGCTTTCGTCATTCCGAAGGGTCATGATCTGATCCCCTTTGCGCTGATCGAACGTCAGCATCTGAAAGTTATTAGTGCTATCTATATCGTAGATAAGCCCCCCGATCTCATCCCCATGGCGGTTAAAGAAAATAAGCCCGGGAACAGGCCTGTCGGTTGCATTCGGATCAATCAATTCACCATCTATGGTAGCCAGTGCCTGCCGCTCAGGACCGCTTATAACAACGTATACATTTCCGTCTTCGCCCGTAACATTAAGACGCTCCGTGGTTATTACATCAAAGATCTCTTCATTAGAAGACCAATGGGTAGCTAACAAATAAGCAATTACCAGCAGAAGTAGGATGAAGTTGACAATGGGTACTGTTTTCATGATTAACAATTTTTGATAATGAATGCAGTGTGGTACAATTAATCGAAAGTCAATTGGCTTCCGGACTGAAATTTGGCACATTATGAGGCTTAAAAAGTCAATTCTTATAAAAGCTAACATCTTTGTAATTCCAAAAGCTCTTTTTGTGAATCCGATTTTCATATACTCCAACCGAAATGAACATGCATAAACTCAAGGAAAGGATCTGGGCACAAATAGCGATCATCTATACCCGTTACCTCATAGGAGGTGCATTTGTGTTTGCCAGTCTTATAAAGATCAAAGGCAAGCGTTTCACTACGGATAGCGGCGAACTCAATCCTATTGACAGTGCCTGGCATCTGTTCGAGACCTTGTATCAATCGGGTTTGTACTGGAAGTTTATCGGCATAGGGCAACTGATCGCCGGTTTTCTGCTAATGACGCAGAAGTATGCAAAACTCGGAGCATTATTGAACCTACCTATCGTTCTAAACATCTTTGTCATAACACTTTCCTACTATTTCGCATTCACTCCTGTGATTACCGGACTCCTGTTACTGGCCAATATCCTGCTGATCGCCTGGGACTGGAACGAACTGAGGGTACTGATAAATCTGCTGCCAAGAGCAGACACCAGAGACAGACTTGAAAAGGACCGACTTTGGACCACTGTGGGCCTGATATTATTCAGTTTCACTTTTATCTATCGAATCTTTGTAGATAAATATGATATGGTCTTTTGGTTTGCCGTCTGCGCGCTAATTGGTATCGTAGGATTAGTACTAGGAATATCGCGAGAAAAGAAACGGAGAAAACATATTCAGTCTAACGATTGACAGAGCGAGGTCGTTAAGTGATTCGAACGCAGTGAGAACTTCACCCACATGATAATGAGGTCGCTGAGTGATTCGAACGTAGTGAGAATTGTATCGAAGCGACCTAACTACAAGAAGAAATTCCAAACCAGCCCAAAGCGCAACACCCCGTCCCGATAGGGATATCCCGGAGCTGAGAAGAATTCATTCCTGGAAACAAACAACGAATTGATATGCTCGTACTTAATGAAAATGCGCGTCTGCCGTACTTTGGCATTGAAGAAGATATCAACCAGCGGAAATCCGCCTAGCTCCTGATCATTCTGCACGAAGAATTCGGCCAATAGCGGATCGTACCCGTTCATATTGTACTTCGTGAAGTATTTGAAGTTCACCCCTGTTTGAACGAACAACGCCTTTTTAAACCACTCGTCTTCGTAATACAAAGAATTCCGTGTGATGATCTCGGGGACATTGAACACTTCGCCACCGCTTAGGGCTTGCTGATACATCACCGTATTCATAAGTGCAAATTTCCCGTAGCGGAACTCTCGCTCCAGTTTTACTTTCAAATAATCTACCCGTGTACTGGCCTGCATGGCAATTGGGGTTGTACCACCTGCCGGAATTCCAAAGTAGGTATAATCATCAATTCCGGTGTACGATACCGAGGCGTTGAAGAACTTTTTGGATTCCAGATCAAATCTGAGTTCCTGGGT
>CAZTLE010000234.1:0-5768 GCA_964614415.1 uncultured Aureitalea sp.
GTTCCTATCCAGAAGTGGACATTGGCAAGTCTCTTAGACCACAATCGCGTGTTGAAAAGCTTAGGTAGCAACCAGTAGACCATACCGAAGGTCAGGAAGCCGTTCCAGGCAAGCGCGCCTACGTGAACGTGAGCAATGACCCAATCACTGAAGTGGGCAATCGCATTTACGTTTTTAAGTGAGAGCATAGGGCCTTCGAACGTGGCCATACCATAACCGGTTATCGCTACCACCATAAACTTCAGCACAGGATCGGTACGAACCCGGTCCCAGGCACCCCGTAGGGTGAGAAGTCCGTTGATCATACCTCCCCATGACGGAGCGATAAGCATTACGGAGAATGCCACACCAAGGTTTTGCGCCCAATCCGGAAGGGTAGAATACAAGAGGTGGTGGGGTCCGGCCCAGATATAAATGAATATCAGAGACCAGAAGTGTACTATGGAAAGACGGTAGGAATATACCGGTCTGTTCGCTGCCTTCGGAACGAAGTAATACATCAGCCCCAGGAAGGGAGTTGTGAGGAAGAACGCTACCGCGTTATGCCCGTACCACCATTGTACCAGGGCATCCTGAACTCCTGCATAGAACGAATAACTCTTCAAAGCGCCTACCGGAATCTCGATACTGTTTACGATGTGAAGAACAGCTACTGTAACGAAAGTAGCCAGGTAGAACCAGATCGCTACGTATAAATGGCGTTGCCTTCTGCGCAGGATCGTACCGATAAGGTTAATTCCAAAGGCTACCCAAATTACTGCAATGGCAATATCGAAGGGCCATTCCAGTTCGGCGTATTCTTTGGAGGTCGTATACCCAAGGGGTAGTGTAATGGCCGCTCCCACAATGATGAGCTGCCATCCCCAAAAGTTTACTTTACTTAGAAAATCACTGAACATTCGCGCTTTGAGCAATCGCTGTGTCGAGTAGTAGACCCCGGCGAAAATGGCATTACCTACAAAGGCGAAGATGACGGCATTGGTGTGCAATGGACGCAAACGTCCAAAGCTCAACCAGGAGACACCCTCGGTGAGGCCGGGGAATAAAAACAAGAAGGCCAGCAACAGGCCAACCAGCATTCCAACAACCCCCCAGAACAGGGTGGCCATCATGAATTTTCTAACAATTTTGTTGTCGTAGTAAAACTGTTCTACTTCCATGGTTGTTATTTCTTAGGATTGGAGTTAGTTTCTTTTTCGGGAGTTTCAGTAATGAGTTCGTCTTCGAATAACATGCGTATCGAGGGCGTATACGTATCATCGTACTGTCCTTTTTTGACGGAAATGATAAATGCTATGAAAAAGACCAGAGCGACCACAATGCTCACGGCCAGTAGTAAATAAATAATGCTCATACCTGCATCAATTTGAGGGTAAAAGTAGCCGCCACTTTTTCCCGAAAAAATGATAATTATCACCTTTTAATCACCTCTTTTATCAGCAAGCCTTCGCCCGGTGATTTGTGTCATTATGGTGGTGAATACGACTATACTTATAGAACTTAGCGGCATTAAAATGGCCGCTACGACCGGTGTGAGTACTCCACTTACGGCGAATGACAGTCCAACGACATTATAAAGCAGTGAGAGTACAAAACTCCAGCGGATAATGGACATCCCTTTATCCGATATCCGGAAGAAGCCGGCCAGATCCTTGAAATTCGTCGCGTCCAGAATTCCGTCACAGGCAGGGGAGAAGACATTGATGTTCTCCGATACCGCTATGCCCACATCACTCTGGGCCAAAGCTCCGGAATCATTGAGTCCGTCACCAATCATCATCACCTTGTGATCATTCGCCTGAAGCGCTTTGATGAACTCCAGTTTTTCTTCCGGTTTTTGATTAAAATGCATTTCTGTCCCTTCGGGAAGTAAAGCGGAAAGCGTGGCACGCTCTCCATCGTTGTCTCCGGAAAGGATGACAAGATCCTTATCCTTGCTAAGCAAATCCAGTAGAGGAGAAAGTCCGGTCCGATAGGTGTGTTTGAATTCAAAGAATCCTTTGTAGGTGTTGTTGCTGTCAATATGGACGGTGGTTGCATTGATCCCAACTTCAGGCTGCTCGGCCTTCGAAGAGGTCACAAAATCGTAGGTCCCGATTTTCAACTGATTGTCGCCTTCGGAGGCCGTAAGGCCTTGTCCCGTATTTTCTACAACCTCATCCGGAGTTTGGATACCGTTATTCGCCAGTAGTGCATACAGTGATCGGCTCAGCGGGTGATTGGATGCGCGTAAGGTACCGTTCAACAGCATGATCTCTTCGGTTGTGAGAGGTACTCCCTGGTAGCTTATCTGAGTATTTTGTTGTTGGGTTAATGTTCCGGTTTTGTCGAATACAACGGTGTCTACCTTGGCCATTTTCTCTATGACTCCGGTATCTTTTAAGTACAACCGGTTTCGCCCAAAAATGCGCAGGATGTTCCCCAGGGTAAATGGAGCGGCCAGGGCAATGGCACACGGACAGGCAATAATGAGCACTGCCGTAAAGACATTCAATGCTTTGGACGGATCGTACCACAGCCAAAATACTGTGGCCAGGGTAGCGATGGTAAGGACGCCTATCGTGAATTTCTTACTGATGGCATCCGTAAGTGTTTGAAACGAGCTTTTTCCGGAGGTATCAAAGGCCTCATTGCTCCACAGTTGGGTGAGATAACTTTGCGCTACGGGCTTAATGACAACTAATTCGATGACTCCGCCTTTTTGACGGCCTCCCGCGTAAAGGGTGTCTCCTGACCGTTTGCCGACAGGCTCCGCTTCACCGGTGACAAAGCTGTAATCAATCCAGGTGCTATCGGTAATCAGGGTACCATCCACGGGGATGATCTCTTCATTTCGGACAAGGATGCGATCTCCTTTTTTGATTTGATGTACGGGTACATGCTCTTCCCGGTCGAACAAAATACGGGTGACCGATATTGGGAAATAGGACTTGTAATCCCGTTCGAATGACAGGAAAGTGTATGTTTTTTGCTGGAAGAACTTTCCAACCAGCAGGAAGAAGACCAGTCCGGTGAGACTATCGAAGAACCCGCTACCGGAATTGGTAGCGATTTCGAGCGTGCTACGCACAAAAAGTGTAATGATACCCAATGCAATAGGTACATCTATATTGAGAATTCGGGATCGAAGGCCTTTAATGGCGGATGTAAAATAGTCTCTTGCCGAATACAACACCACGGGAACGGAAAAGGCAAACATGAGCCATCTAAAGACATGTTTGAAACGCTCCAACCAAAATTCATTGACCTCAAAATATTCGGGGAAGGACAGGAACATAACATTCCCGAAGGCGAATCCGGCAACCCCGAGCTTATAAATCAGCGTTCTGTTTACTTTTTTCTTCTTTTGGGAATAATCGTCCAGGGTAATTACCGGATCGTACCCGATCTTATTAAGTAATTCCACAATCCGCTTGAGGGTTGTGGTTTCCGAATTGAATGTAATGCGAACTTTTTTTGCCGGGAAATTTACTACCGATGCGCGAACACCGGAGTCCAGCCTTGAAAGGTTTTCCAACACCCAAATACACGAACTGCAATGGATAGTAGGGATGGTAAGTGAAACGACCTGAGTTCGTTCCTCACTGAACTCCAACAGCTTTTCGACTATTTCGGGATTGTCCAAAAAGTCAAACTTCCCGGTTTGGGTGTCCGGAGATGCCCCGGGCCCCTGTTCGAGTTCGTAGTAGAACGACATACCATTGTCGTTCAGTATATCAAATACGGTTTGGCAACCGCGACAACAGAACGATTTTTCCTTATGGAGAATGACGTCCGTGCCGCAGTCGTCACCGCAGTGGTAGCAGTGTGTCATAATAGCTTAGGAGGCCTCTATTTTGCAGGTGCGTATGCCCAGCAGTGAGTACAGCGGACAAAGGCCTACAAAGCTTGTAATCATAAAAATAGCACCTACGGCCAGGAGGACATAGCCTACTATGCCGGTAATGGTACCTGTGAAGTAGAGAGCACCTATTGTGGCAGCAACCAGGAACCGGATAAGCCGGTCCGAGCTTCCCATGTTCTTTTTCATGATATCGGATTTAATGGTTATTATCAGCAAAGATGGTATGAGGGGCGTTCTATTAAAATGACAAATGTCATGTGCTAAAAGTCTTTTCGTGCGGACTGTCTTCGGATAAAGAAAACCGGAATTAGTACCCAAAGGGATAATGCGAGCAGCGACAATAGCATTCCGGATCCGGTTCCGAAGAATTTTTGGAACAGAGCACCGGTATATCCCATTAGGGCCGAAATGTCCAGCTTCAGTAGTATAAGAACCCGCGAAAGATCTATTGGGTTCAGCAATGTGGCGCCAAGGGAAAAGGTATCAAGAGGATAGGACTCGAATACAAGCAGCGAAATCAAGAACAGTCCGTCATAAATAATTGCCATAAACAACCAGAGTAGCATGGCGTATCCAAAACCTTTGATCTTATTTCCGTTGGCCAATCCGATATTGAAGGCCAGAGCCGAAAAAATGAGGGTTAGAAAAGCGCCTGTAACCAACAGAAGCGCAAAGTCCCATATAGCTGCCGAGGCAAAGAGCCCGTAAAAGACAAAAGGTAGTCCCAGTCCAATGGCCAGGCTGAGAGACAGGGAGAGGGCCACTCCAAGGTACTGACCAATGAAAACGGAAGACCTTTTTATGGGCTGCGCCAACAGCAATTGAGTGAATTCCCTGGAATTGTAGTAATACATGATCCCGAACACGGTGCTGATTAGCGGTACCAGAATGATGATCACGTTCATCAATGTGATGACGGCCTTGGAAAGATCGTTGTTCAGAAATAACAATACGATGCCAAGCAACAGATAGAATAACAGATATACATAAGTCCATCGGCTGCGCATGAGGTCGTAAAAGCTATATTTCAGTACTTTAATCATACTCGTGCTCTAAAAGGGATGCGATGGCGTGTTCGAAATCGGGTTCCCCGGTTTGTTTTTTCAAGGCGTCTATGCTGCCCTGGAAATAGATCTTACCCTCCAGCAGGAATACAATATTTGTGGTTACTTCTTCCACGAAACTCATTATGTGGGAGGTAATAAGAATGGTCTTTCCAGCCTGCTGCTCTTCTGAAATGAGCTCTTTTAATCGAATAAGCGAGATGGGGTCCAGGCCCGTGGTAGGTTCGTCCAGGATCATAATGGGAGCATCGAACATAAATGTGAGCAGGATGTTCACTTTTTGCTTTGTGCCTCCGGATAAGGTGTTCATTTTCTTTTTCAGAAAGGGCTCCAGTTTGAAGAGGGTAATGAGTCGCTCTTCTTTGCCGTTTGGCGTGTTTCTCAGATCCCGGATCATACGAATGAGTTCCTTGACCGAAAGGTTATCCGGGAAATTGGCTATTTGTGGGAGATAATCAATTTGGTTCCGGTATTTGTGGCTTTTACGGATCGATGTGTTGTTCACATGGATTTCCCCCGAATTGGGCAGAACCATCCCTAAAATACTTTTGATCAACGTGGTTTTACCCGATCCGTTGGGTCCAAGAATGGCATAGGTCTCTCCGTCCTTTACCTCCAGGTCCAGGCCGGTAAGCACCTGTTGCTTCCCGAATTTTTTATGCAGCCCTTTAATTTGGATCATAGCTTATAGGTTTCATCGCCGGTTTGGCATCCAAAAGATTGTCCGGTGTAAACACCGGCGATACCTTTTCGGAAAAATTAATGATATCGGTAAAGAGACTTCTCATGAGAATAATGGACTCCGGGTTTTTATTTACCACATACGAAAACAGCTTTACCGGGCGATACGGAACGTCGCC
>CAZTLE010000235.1:0-5749 GCA_964614415.1 uncultured Aureitalea sp.
TATGGTAGAGTATGAAGAAGACGATACCATTAAACAATTCAGAGGTCACTTCACCCTAAAACGATAGAACTAAAACTTAACTATGAATCTTAAACGAACCTACCTACTTGCCCTAGTATTGCTATGTGCTAAGTTTGCCCTCGCTCAGGATGGGATTCCGTTATATTCAGATTATTTCGCCGATAATCTGTATGTTTTGCATCCTTCAATGGCAGGTGCTGCATCGCACAACCAAGTTCGATTGACCGCCAGACAACAGTGGTTTGATCAGAATGAGGCCCCCAACCTTCAGACATTAAGTTTCAATGCGAGACTCAATGAACGCTCGGGAGTGGGTGCCATAGTATTCAATGATAAAAACGGATTTCACTCTCAAACAGGAGGATATTTAACCTATGCTCACCACTTGATGTTTTCCAGAAGCGAAGCGGATCTTAATCAGCTTTCCTTTGGATTGAGCGTTGGATTGATTCAATCGCGTTTGGATGAAACACAGTTCGACCCCAACGATTTTGATCCTATTATTGCAGGGATCGTTCAGAGTAGCTCCTATTTCAATGTAGATGCCGGGGTGTCGTACAATTTCCTGAATTTCTCGGGGCACTTTACGATCAAGAACCTGATCTTTCAGAATCGAAATATTTTCACCGAAAACTTTGAACCCAATAACCAGAGAAGATATTTGTTCTCGGCTGCCTATGCCATCAACGGGGGTGCATATTCCCTTTGGGCTTTCGAACCTTCGTTCCTCTTTCAATGGGTGGAAAGAACAGGAGAGCAGGCCATTGATGTGAACTTTAAGGCGTATCGGGAAATGGATTTTGGCAGCCTTTGGGGAGGTGTTTCTTATCGTAGAAGCTTTGACGGTGCGGAGTTTCTTGACGGCTCTGAGATCGACGACCAGAAACTACAGCTTATCTCTCCTATCGTAGGGGTAAACTATAAGAAATTTATGTTCGCCTATACCTATTCATACCAGGTGGGAACCATTCGTTTCCAAAGCGGCGGATTTCATCAGATAACATTGGGATACGAATTCCTCGGAAATCGTCCTGAACCTTATAATTGTGATTGCCCGGCAATTAACTAACAAAAAAGCCCCGATCGGGGCTTTTTTTAGTTCCAGGTGTACTCCTTTTTTTCTGCCTGTTTCCGTAGTGCTTTTATCATTGCACTCTCCAGGCCGTTAGATTCGGTTTTCTTTTTATCGGCGATAAACTTTCGACGTTTTTCATTGAGTTTGGCAATCTCATTCTGAATACGCTCGCGTTCTCCCCGTTTTAGCTTCACATACTGTTTCAGCTCGCCTTTGGATTTTCCCTGAAGTTCACCGGGAAGATCTTCGTCCTTGATATCGTCATAGCTAAAGCCTTCCTCAGCTTCTGCGTCTATAAGATCCCAGGTGCTATTCTTATACAGATGTGATCCCTTGGTCACTGTACGGCTCACTGCATTGGCCTTGCTGTATTCTTCCGCATTTGAGTCCTGCTCCATTTGTACGGCCATTTTCTTTCTTCCGTTACGTCCGTAAGGAACATAGGTGCCGTTGAGTTGAATATTCAACTGTAAGATCTGATCGTCATAAGGAGATGCCACATGAACGGTTTGCCGGTTATGGTTAATGGCCATATAATCCCCATACGTAAGGTCAGCACCATCCTTCCAGTACGTAGAGATGCCATGCTTGTAATCTCCACAGAAGATGGTGTTTACGACCACATCCTTCTCCTTGGCTTGCGCCGCGGCATCTTTGTAGTTGATCTTACCCTGCGTAAACGGTTCGTTTCCTGCGATGAAGATCATCTTGAGATCATCGGCATCATTGCCCCAATCCAGCTGGTCCAGGGAAGCGCTGATCACCGTTCCGCAGTACTCACTACCTCCATTTGTGGTGAGTGAGAACAGTTCCTTGGAAACGTCATCCAGATCATTTGTAAATGCAAGGATCTTTCTAAGGTATCCGTCTTTTGAATTCAGATTGTCGTTTCCGTATTCGTAAAGCGCAATCTCCAGGTTTGGACGTTGTCCGCGACACTTGGCGTATGAGAGCTCGTTTACGATCTCCCACAATTGAGCTTTTGCCTGATCTATAAGGCCATCCATACTGTTACTGGTGTCCAGCAGCAGTGCAACACGGATATAGTGTTTGTTATGTGGAGCAGGGGCCTCGATATTATCTTTTTCGGTGTAGGCCACCTCTTTCTTGACTTCAGCACGACAGGATATTGCCGCGATCAAAGTGCAAGTCAATGCTATGGTTCTAAGGGTTTTCATAATTCTTGTTTTATTTTCTGAGTTTGATGAATTTGTTTGGGATATTAAAACTTGGATACGTGCAGCTTTTTGCCTTTGTGCTTAAAAACGGCACCTTTACCTTCCAGCTTCTTCTCTTGATCTGCTTCATTGGCAAGGAACTGATCCAGGTATTTTTGAACCTTGGTTGGGGTGATGGTCACTTTGTCTCCGTCGGTAATAGCCTCGGTGACATAGGCATGAATGAGATTGTCATAGGCATTTACAAATAGCTCATGCGTAGCGAAAATATCACAACCTATGATCCGGTCCTCTGTAACGGCAACTACTCCAACAATTGTGGGATCATTGCGCCAGGCACCCGAAAAATGCTTGAGGTATTTCTCGATCTCCTTGTTGTATTCTTCTGAGTTTTCCAGTTCGGTATAAGCGCCGGTATCACTTTTGGCACCATAAGCGGTCACCACTTCTTCGACTTCTTCCCATACGGCCGATTGGTTCTTGTTGATCACGGCCTGTTTCCGGATGCTGTTGCTCGAAACATTCATATAACCGGTAAACCGACTGCCCGAACTCTTTTGCGACCAACGTCCCTGTTCCACACAGAAGGCCGCCAGATTCTTACTTTCGCCGGGGGCCAATACAATGTCCTGACCTATGATCCGGTCCTGCTTGCCTCCTTTAACGACCTCTCCGGCCATGATATATATAGGATCTTTGGAAACATTCTTAGCGTATAGGGTATTTACAGTGCCCGATTCGCTTACTTCGGTGATTTTTACTTTCTTTCCTTTAATGGCTTTTTCCAGGTTGTTGTAGGATCCAACATCCTTTAGTTCACTTCGGAACGTTTCATTGGCTCGAATAGGATACACCCGAAGTTTGTCCAGTGTGTATTTCGTAACTACTCTGGCGTCTTGTTCCAATGCCAGGTTTTCAGAATTGAATTGTGCCGGGGCTATAAGTGATACAAGTCCGAAGCACAGGGTTAGTAATAGTCTCATTGCTTACATTTTGGCATAAAAGTAGCAGTGACTTATTTCAGAAAAAAAGCAGTTTGAGGGAAGAATGCCGTCTGTTTAGGGAACGAACCCCGGGAATGAGTAAACCCGTCAATTTTCGGTGTTAAATCCCGTAAACGGGAGGATGGTCATTTTACAGACTGGGACAAAATGGGTAAGTTTACCGAAGTGAAAGGATAATGAAAACGATTGGTTTATACATATTAACTGCTTTGTTGTTTGTGACCCCTGTGCTACAGGCACAAAACAATGAGGGTATAAGACGCAGCCGAACTCAGGAGAGCACCCCCAAGTTCATCTTGAGGGGAGAGGTTATTGATGCTGAGAATGATACTCCCATTGGACGTGTGAACGTAGAGATCGATGGTGGCGATTATACAACCACCAATAAATCGGGGGAGTTTATGATTGACGCCCGCCTGGGGGATCAGCTGACCATAAGAAGCGATGATTTTGAAACCGTGTATCTCACCGTAACCAGTCAGGAGCGTATTACCGTTCGTGTTGAGAAAGCACCCGGGCAATCAATGGTGCTGGAAGAAATGGTTACTGCGGCAAAGCGAAATAAAGCGAAAGATGTAGATCTGTTTCAGGTGAATATAGATTCTGCAAGGTTCTACCTTCGGACAGATGCCAAACGCAGTATTGAGTTTGTGACCCTGGCACTGGAGTCGACCGGTAAGTCGGCTTCCAGGGCTCAAAACAGTCTGGCACAGGAGACCCTGGGGGATATCAATATGCATTGGGAGCAATACGACCTCGCGATTGGAAACTACAAACGCAGCATTTCGGAACAAAGTACTGCTGATAGGCGACTTAAGCTTGCCTCGGCGTATATGCTCAATAAGAACTATCAGGAAAGTATTACAACCTACACCGAGCTGCTTGAAGGCCGTCTTACGAACTACCAGCAGGTTGAGGCCTATGAAGGGCTTGGGGATGTCTATAAAGCCATTAACGACCCTGTAAACAGTGTGGCGAACTACCAAAAGGGACTGGATATAGCTAATCGCAGAAAGATCGTTCCGAAGATCACGGATCTGAATTCCAAGATTGGAAGTGCGTATGCCCAGGGAGGAGCCGCTGAAGAGGCGGAAGGATATTTCCTGAATTCACTTAATCTGGCCAACGAAGAGAACAAGAAGCGGGCCGTGACGGAGCAGAATACGGTGGCCGACTTTTACAATTTCAATCAGGATTTTGATAAGGAAATAGAACTTCGACAGGGACTACTGGATTCGCTCTCCACCTTTGGTGATTCCGAATTGGAGGACGATCTGGACAGTCCGCTAACACCCCAGCGGCAGAATTATAAGATCGCCAATGCTTTTGTAGCCCAGAACAGATACGAAGAAGCCATCCCATACCTTGAAAAGAGTATCGAAGAAGCCGATGAAAGCGAGGACCTCGTGGTTCAGAAAGACGCCACGCGAAAGCTGTCGGAGATCTACCGGGACCTGGGAGATTTCGGTAAGGCGGCCGAGAGTTATGAGCAATACATCGATATTTTCAATGACCTCTACGTTCAGAAAGAGCAGGAATTGTCTCAGGCGGCACGTTTCAGCAAGGAAATAGCCCTTACCCAAAGCCGTATCGCCAGTTTGGAGAACGAACGGGATATCAACGAAAGCCGGTATCAACTGGCGTTTCAGAATCAAGAACTTATCGAGAAGAACAACCGGGTGCAAAAATGGATCATCGGATCACTAATTCTAATCGCGATCCTGCTGATGTATACGGCTTATTCGCAATTCCGCAGAGGGAAGCAACAGAAATTCGCAAACGATGTGCTGGCGCTGAAATCACTGCGCACCCAAATGAATCCGCATTTCATTTTTAACGCCTTGAATTCGGTTAATAGTTTTATCGCCAGTAATGATGAACGGGCGGCCAACAAATACTTAAGTGAGTTTTCGCAGCTTATGAGAGCCGTGTTGGAGAATAGCGAAGAGGATTTCATTCCGCTTGCCAAGGAAATAGAGTTGTTGGAATTGTATGTAAAACTGGAGCATTTCAGATTTCAGGACAAGTTCGATTATACGGTTACCATAGATGAGAATTTGAGAGTGGAGGAGTTCGTAATCCCACCAATGCTGCTGCAACCCTATGTGGAGAACGCGGTATGGCACGGATTGCGATACAAAGAGGAGAAAGGTCTGCTGGGTATCACATTCGAACAGAAAGATACTGAAACGGTTACCATTACCATTGAGGATAACGGGATTGGACGGAAGCGTTCCAAAGCACTGAAGACAGATCATCAGAAGAAGCAAAAGTCCAAGGGCATGGGGAATATTCAGAAACGAATTTCCATACTCAACACCATGTATAAGGACAAAGTGGACGTTACCGTCAAGGACGTAGCGAGCAATGGAGAAGGGACGAGAGTAGTGCTTACTTTGAAGAAGGACTGATGAAGTCGGAAGATTGAAGCTGGAAGAACAAATAAACCTGCCTCCCGGCAGGCAGGTAAA
>CAZTLE010000236.1:0-5716 GCA_964614415.1 uncultured Aureitalea sp.
GGCATGTCGGGTCAATTAGGTCTACAAAGATATTAAACTATCATAATGTATACTACTATACTTTTTATAGTTAAATTTAAATCAATAAATAATTGATAATCAATCAAATAAAAAATAAAAGAAGTACTATCATTTTTGACCGTTATTGACTTGAATCCTAAGCCTGTGTACTTTTGTATTGTACTTTTCACAAGTATAGAAATGATACTTATTTAAATAAAAAAGTAATATGAAAGCAATTATATTGGAATCGGCTGGAGGCGTTGAGAACTTAAAACTCACCGATATTACCGAACCAAAGTTTAGGGACACCGAGGTACTGGTTGAAGTGAAGGCCATAAGTGTGAACCCGGTAGATTTTAAGGTGCGAGGACATGAAGAGGTACTTACTATGATCTACGGGGAACGCCGACCTGCCATTCTAGGCTGGGACATTGCCGGAATTGTTGCTTCGAAAGGAAGCAAGGTTACAGAGTTCGAAGTTGGAGACCGGGTGTTCGGGATGATCAACTTCGTTGGAATGGGCAATGCCTATGCCGAGTATGTTGCCGCTCCCCAAGAGCACCTGGCAAAGATCCCGAATGGTGTTTCCTATGAAAATGCTGCTGCGACGACCCTGGCAGCGCTTACGGCATTGCAGGTTCTGAGATCGGCCGGAATTTCAAAGGACGACCGGGTACTTATTCATGCCGGTTCCGGAGGGGTGGGGCATTTTGCTATCCAGATTGCCAGGGCTATGGGAGCCTATGTGATCACAACGAGTTCTGCAAAAAATAAGGAGCTCGTACTATCCCTGGGAGCCGACGAGCACATTGACTACAGAGAGCAAGCCTTTCAGGAAGTGCTGAGTAATATTGATTTTGCCTTTGATATGTTCAACGGGGAAATATTGCATAATTCCGTAAAGGTTGTTCGAAAAGGTGGCAGGGTGATCTCAATACCAACGCCCGAATTCTCTGCAGAGACTGTCGAGTTGGCAAAAGAACGTGATGTGAACCTTTCATTTCACATGGTTCAATCCAGTGGGCAGGACATGAATGTACTCAAAGGAATGCTGGAACGAGGAGAAATAAAGCCTTATGTATCAAAGACCTTCGAATTCAAGGACATAACCCGGGCACATGAACAATTGGAGAGTGGTCGAACGGTGGGAAAAGTGGTGGTGATGGTATAGGTTGAAAGATTGAAAAATTGAAAATTCAAAGATTCAAAGATTGAAAGTGCGCTCAATAGGGCGCATTTTTGTTTGATGACAATATACCCTCGCTGTCTTTTGTTTTTTACCGCTCTTTTAAAAAAATAGTACCTTTTCTGTAACGCTTTTTAATTTTACGAGTATACTACCACAAACCACCAAACACTAACTACAAATTTGAAGCTAGTAAGCGACAATGATCTAATGCATAAAGTAAGTGCCGGGGAAGTACAGTACCTGGGCCAACTTTACGAACGATACAAACGGTGGTTGTTTAATTTTTTCCTTCAGATGGGGTGTGACAGGGAACTGAGTGAGGATCTGGTGCAAAATGTATTCATGCGAATACTGAAGTACAAGCACACCTGGACCCGGGACAGCAAGTTCGTAACATGGATGTTTCAGATCGCCCGAAACGCGCAAAGCGACCATTTCAGAAGGAATACAAAACATCATCAAAACAAATCAATAGATGATTTAACGCGCGGTATCGAAGGGACCGACAGCTTTGACAGGGATCAGGATAGATCAGATAGTACAAAATTATTGTACAAGGCATTACAACGGTTACCCGAAGAGAAACGAGAGGTACTCGTGCTGAGCAAACTAAAAGAAATGCGCTATAAAGAGGTAGGTGAGGTATTGAACTGTAGTGAAGAAGCGGCAAGAACCAAAGCCCACAGAGCGCTCAAAGAATTACGAACGATCTATATGGACATTCAAAATCAATAGACATGGATGTAAAGAACTACATAGACAAAATTCCGGATTATGTGCTGGGAACATTAACCCAGGACGAGGAGATGGATTTTATGGAGGCGGTGAACCGGTTTCCGGAGCTTAAAACAGCAGTTGAGGAATGGCAGGACATTCAGGAAGGATTGGTCAATCTGGAGGAATCACCTTCTCAACAAATGGATACCAATTTCTACCAATTCCTGGCCGATCAGCAGCAAGAGCAGCCTTCCGGTGGAGAGACCGGTAAAGTGCGCAGACTTCCGTTCCTGGAGAATCGCTTTGTAATTACCATTGTTGCGGCTAGTGTTATGTTGCTACTGGGACTTTTCATTGGCAAGCAGTGGGGAGGTGAAACCATTACCAATTCGGAAAGCGGAATTACGGAAGTTGAGTTTCAATCTTCCAAACGGGAAACCGAAGAGGTGCGTACCCAACTTGTGATGTCCCTGGCGGATGAACCTTCTGCTGCCCGTCGTCTTGAGGCCATTTCCGAAGCAAGAAAGCTCGACACCGCTACCGATAAGGTCATACAGGCACTGTTTAAAATGCTGAATTCCGATCCCAATGTAAATGTCCGTATAGCAGCCGTAACCTCGCTATCCAAGTATGTGGAAAACCCTGTAGTGCGGGAAGGACTTGTGATGTCCATCGTTAATCAGGATTCTCCACTGGTTCAAATTGCGTTGGCTGATCTCATGGTCGAGCTAAAGGAAAAAGAATCCATTCAATCCATCGAAGAACTACTTCAGAAACCATCTACCAATGAAGTGGTAAAAGAGAAATTAAGAGAATCAATCAATCAAATTTTATAAAACGAACAGAAATGAAAAAGTTAAAATCAATAGTAGCAAGTGCATTGTTTCTATGTGCGGTTGGAGTACAGGCGCAGACTCATAAT
Source organism: uncultured Aureitalea sp. (assembly GCA_964614415.1). Lineage (GTDB taxonomy): Bacteria > Bacteroidota > Bacteroidia > Flavobacteriales > Flavobacteriaceae > CAZTLE01. The sequence continues at coordinate 2,832 of CAZTLE010000236.1, forward strand.
GAAACGATCAAGGAAGAAATGAGCTTTTCAGGAAACAGTGCGGCCAATACGCTGGTGGTGTATAACATTAACGGCGATGTCACCGTGAAAGGGTATAACGGAAATACGGTTAAAGTGGAAGTGAAGAAGTCGGTTAAAGGTCAGACGTCCAGAGCCCTCGAACAGGGAAAAGCCGAGATCGGAGTGAAGGTGGAAAAGAATGGTAACGTAATCTATGTGTATCATGACTCCCCCTATACGAGATTTGATCTTTCCACAGGTAGGTTCAGTCACAATAACAGCTGGAATCACGTACGCTATCATTATTCTATGGATTACACCATTATGGTGCCCAACAAGGCGAATCTTGAGTTAAGCACTGTGAATAATGGCGAATTGGTGGTTCAGGACGTTCGGGCCGGTGAGATCAGTGTGAACAATACGAACGGCCCTATCTCCATGGAGAATATCACCGGAAAAACCTATGCCAATGCCCTTAACAAGGATATCAATATTTCCTATGCGGAGAATCCCACGTCAGACTCGGTATACAAGTCGCTCAACGGCGACATTAATATCACGGTGAAACCGAGCCTGAATGCCGATGTTTCTTTTAAAAGCCTCAATGGGGATATCTATACGAATTTTGATACGACCATGTCCCCGTCCAGCGGAAAGCTGACGAAGAAAGAAGGAAAACGAGGTACGCGTTATAAAATGAACAAGGGAACCAAATTTCGAATCGGCCAGGGGGGTGTAAAACTCGATTTTGACGTTCTCAACGGGGATGTAACAATTAAGAGTTAGAACCATGAAAAAATCTATACACATACTAAGCATACTGGCACTTTGCCTCACTACGGCTCTGGGTTCGGCGCAGACGGAAGAGATCTCTGTTCCGCTGAGCAATCCGGGAGATGAAGGTAAACTAACGGTGCATGTAACAGATGGCTCTATTACCGTAGAAGGACATAATGCCGATAATGTGGTGGTAATTGCCAATCGCAGATCAGGTGGAAAGTCCCACAAGAAACGGGAGAAGAACGGATTGAAAAAGGTAGGAGACAACTCCTTATCCTTTACTGTGGAAGAGTATAACAACGAGGTGAAAATTCGCAATAAGGCGAGCAACGGGCTTGTTGATTTCACCGTTAAGGTACCCCGGAATTTCTCAGTGAACCTGAGAACGGTAAATAAGGGAAGTATCCGGGTGGATGGACTTAATGGCACCCACGAGGTAAGTAACACCAACGGTCCCGTAGACATGACGAACGTAGGCGGCTCTGTTATTGCCGATGCCCTAAACAAGGATATTACCGTTCAATTTTCACAGGTCTTTGATGATACCAATATGATGTTCACCAGTTTAAACGGAGATATCGATGTGACCTTTCCGTCCAATCTAAAGGCTACGATCTGGGCGCGTTCGGACAATGGTGATGTATATTCCGACTTTGAAATGGTTACCACCAAATCCCAACAGCGAAAAGAGAACCGGGGTAGTGACGGTGTTTACCGGGTTACCCAGGAAAAAGGAATCACGGCAAGTATTAACGGCGGTGGCATTGAAATAGGTTTTAAGACGCTCAATGGGGATATCCTCATTAGATCCAATTAGGAGATATAACAATCAAAAAACGACTGTAATGAAACTTACGAAAATCAAAATTTATGCGGTGCTGATGATGTTCAGCCTGTGTTTGCCCAACATATGGGCCCAAAAGAAGTCGGATGACTGGCACGATCACAACCGGGTTTCGATAAACACCATGAACGGAAATCCTGATATCACTTCCGGTGTGTGGTTTGCTGAACGCGGATATGGCGGAATCTACATTCAGCTTACGGACAGTAAACGTAGAATTAATCCTGCTTTTTCAATTCAGTTTAGAGCTGAAGAAGATGAGTTCCGCAGCACAGGAGCCGATCGCTATTCGCTGGAACGCGGAGCCGGGACCATTACCTTCGAAGGAGGTATGGAGGGAGACACCGGCCAGGGAAGCTATGAGTTTACTGTAAATTCCACTTTTAAGCGATTCCTGGATAGCAAAAACATTACTGCGGAAGATAGTGAGAAGGAAGACTATTATTACCTGAAGCTCTTTTTGGGATATGTTACGCAGGATTATACCCAGCATGTTCTTGATTTGGGATATGATCCGAGTTTGAACGTATTGGCCAAGTTGGGAATTCATGAAGTAAGCAAGGAATACCTAAATTATGCTTCCACCACAGATTTTAAAGAACTGGATCTGAATATGATCGCGAAGTTTGCTATTCATGGAGTGAGCATGGACTATATGAAGGGATTGAAATCACTGGGTTACGGTACAATTGAAGCCAACGATGTCAAAAAATTTGCCATACATGGTGTTTCCCTCGACTTCATAAAAGGTTTGAAGAATGCGGGATATGAGCTGGAAGCCAATGATATTAGAAAGTTTGCCATTCATGGCGTTACGCTGAAGTATATCAACGGATTGAACGATCTGGGATACGGTGATATGGATGCTGATATGATCCGCAAGTTCGCCGTACACGGTGTGTCTCTAAGCTATATTCGGGGATTGGGCGATGCGGGGTATCAAAACCTTGACCCTGACACGATCCGTAAGTTTGCCGTCCATGGAGTTAGTCCGAATTATATCGAGAACTTATTGGCCGCGAACATTGACAAGCCGGATGCAGACCTAATACGAAAGGCGAAGGTCCACGGGGTTTCGGCGCGATTCATTGACCGTGCACGTTCCAAGGGGCATGAGTCCAGGGATCTTTCTGATTATATCCGATGGAAAGTAAGGGGTATTTAAGATACAGGTTTAAAGCAACTGTAGAGGCCGGGATTTAGTTCCGGCCTTTTTGTTTGCGGCAGGCTAAAACTGTAAGCTGTGAAAATGATTATATTG
>CAZTLE010000237.1:0-5598 GCA_964614415.1 uncultured Aureitalea sp.
TAATAAGGCAGCTATCGTGACCCTCTCACTGTTCTCCGGACTTTCAGCGATTGTGCTGCTTACCAAGAAAGACTTTTCATTCCTGCGATCCATATTGACAATAGGATTCTTCATTGCCCTGGGCCTCATTGTGGCCGGTGTACTCTTCGGATTCGATCTGGGGCTTTGGTTCAGCGTTGGAATGGTCGTTTTGGCTGCGGGATCCATACTGTATCAAACCTCCAATATGGTTCATAAATACAGTGAAGATCAGTATGTGGCTGCATCCCTTGGATTGTTCGCTTCGCTCATGCTGCTTTTCTGGTACATCTTGAGCATATTTTCCTCGGATTAACGAGTAAAAAATAACCGAATATTATTGTGTAAACCGGGTAATATTGCCCGGTTTATATCGTTTATTTACAAGGAAATACAGTTGCAGCGGGGGAAATAATGCCTATATTGCCCTGCCCAAACACCGAACATGCTACTTATACAACCGGAAGAAAATATGCCATGGTTGGCGCCTTATGCTTACGCGATCGTATTCATGGGGTTGCTTTTCTTCGCTTTCAGGGTGTTTGAAAGCTGGTATGCCGGTACCTTTAACCGCCCTTTATTCAGACATTACTGGGTCTTCCGTAAACTAAGTCCTGAACAGATCAGGGTCCTTGAAACAGAATTTACGTTTTACCAATGGTTATCGAGCAAGGAAAAACGCCAGTTCCAGCATCGGGTGGCCACTTTCATCTCTTCCAAGAAATTTGTACCCCGCCAGGGTATTGAGATCACCGAACGCATGAAGGTGCTCATTGCGGCCATGGGGTGTATGTTGAGCTTTGGCCGTAAGAACTACGAATACGGTCTTATTGAGTTCATTTTAGTGTATCCCGGAGAGTTTTACAGTGCGGTTAATGAAGCCTATCACAAGGGAGAGTTCAATCCGAGGGAACGGGCACTCGTACTTTCATGGGAGGACTTTGAATACGGCTACCGGATCACGGACGACAATCGCAACCTGGGAATTCATGAATTCATGCACGCCATGCAGCTCGAAGCAAGAAAGAGCCGGGATCTGGACTCCAACCGCTTTGCCAGGCAATTTCAGAATATCCTAAAACTCCTTATGCATCAGGATGTCCGGCAGAAGTTGGATGAGACCAAGTATTTCAGGTCGTACGCCTTTACCAATCAATATGAGTTCATGGCAGTCCTGGCCGAGTATTTCATTGAATCCCCCAAGGAGCTTAAAGGACACTTTCCCAAACTCTACGGGTATATTCAGAAGTTACTGAATTTCCGATTTGCCGGATACTAAAAAAGGGTCCCTCGACCCAAGGAACCCTTTCTCCAAAATAAACCCTACATCATCTCTTTCTAACAATGACTTTTTGGGTAAGCCTCTGTCCATTTTTATTTGCCACAATAAAATAAACACCATCTGCGTAACCACTGGCTTCCCAGCTCGATTGTTCATTCAGATGAAGGGTTTCAATCAGCTTTCCTGAAATAGAATAGACCGATAACTGTTCGAATTCTGAATTGATATGTGCTCCAATGCTGAAGGACTGCCCAACCGTTGGAGTTACAAATACATTGCTAAGGGCATTGTCCTCAACCGAAAGGTTAGTATCCCGGATTGTAACACAATTGGGTTGTATAAGTCCTCCGGAACCCGGATCGATAAATATTTCAATAAAATTCCCGTCGCTGTCATATCGCAACACCTGTGCGTTGCCACCGTCGCCAATGAGGATATCACCGTTGGGGAAGACATCGATCCCCTCCGGCTGACTCAGATTGTCAATGAAGATTCCCTGAAATACACCTGCCGAGTCAAATAACTTCACATCTCCGGCGCTCCAGTCGAGTACGAGCAGGTCACCGTTATCTCTAAATCTCAAATCCGTAGGTCCGGTTAAATTAGTGTCTATAAACAAACCCATATCGTTGCCATTGGTGTCATACATACGTACGGTAGCCCCGTTAAAAGAAGATACATACAGGTTTCCGCTAGCGTCCCAGTCGATACCAATACTGTTTGAAACACCCACTGTGGTAAACTCGTCCTCAAAGGTGCCGTCAGTTTGATACCGAAGCACTGTACCGTTTCCTTGCCATTGTAGTACATAAATGAATCCGTCGGGCCCGATCTTCATGCGGGTGGGGCCTCCGGCTACTGTGGCAAAATTATTTATGAAATTACCTGTGCCAATCTCGTGGCGTGTAATTAGGCCGGTGTTGAGACTTGAAGTAAGAAAGATATCATCATCTTCTAAGATCAAAATGTCCTGAGGCCAGGAAACATTGGTATCATCCAGAGTTTCAGGATTATCTCCGTTTTCATCAAAGCGCATGATCTTCCAGGGTGGATTATTGAAACCTCCTGCGTCGCATACGTAAATCTCGTACTCCTGAGCCCATCCGGTCATGGAGATCCAAAGAAGGCAAATAGTACAGAATGTGGTAATGGTTTTCATAGATCTTTTTTTGAAGTTAGTGATCTAAAGGTCCATATAGTCTTTCAAAAAGGTGTTTCGAATTATAAAATCACACCTCACCGACAGGAATACACCCGCGAAGAATCTTTACCTTACCTGTTGACAATCAGATAATTCACCCGCTAAGGGTAGTATTAGTAGTATGCGGACGAAAGTTTACCCTGCATCCTATAGTTAAAGTCCGTCTAATTAATGCCGGTTGTTTTTCGCTTGTAGATTCCCTCAAAATTCTGTGTCCAGGTCTTGCGGTCGTCCGTACTGCGTTCCAGGGTTTGCGTGACCGTATCAGCATCTGCGTCATATGCGTAACACATTCGTGTAACGGCTCCACTACCGCCTGGTAGCACAACTTCCAGACATAGGTATCCCGGTTTGGAAGTGACTTCCGTAAAATGGACTACCGAATTGAATTTGTCTACCCAGGTTTGTTTGTACAGTTCGTCCGAAGGATCAAAGTAGCTTATACTGCGTCCTGAAAAGCCCGATTGGGTCCTGTAATCCTCATGCAGTGTACATCCATCCGATCCCTTGGTAATTCTGCTGTCGGCTGTTTTTACATCACCTTGATATACATCCCATTCGCCCAGCCAAAAATCAAGGCGTTGGGCACCTTCATTGTACTGACAGGGATTGGCATTTTCCAAAACCTGCTGCCTTAATTCGGCAAAGGAGGTATTTTCCTTTAAGTATGCGAACTCAGTTGCCTCAAGGAAAGTACTGTTTCTGAATTGATTCTCTGCCAGTTCCTTAAGTTGAGTAAGTACGGTTTCCGTTTGTTTTAGCCCCGCGTGGGCGCGGAGCAGATTGGCTTGCACCGCCACGGCCGGCTGATAGTTGTACTCATCAGCACTGGTAAGATGGACAATTCCCTTTTCATATTGCTTCATTCGCACCAGGGACGCCCCCTTAAAATAATGGGCGCTGGAATTGGTTCCGTCCTCTTTTAGTAACTCATCGCATACTGCGATGCACGCTTCATAATCTCCTTCGTTGAAGGTTGTGGTAGGATTGGGTGACTGGGCTGTCATTCCAACTGACAACAGCAGACCCAGAATCCAGACTAATTGTTTTGTTTGCATAATTCAATCGATTTTGTGACACTTAAAGATGTCAAAAGACTGCTGAAGGATCGTCAGTAATTATAAATCGAAACCTGAATTAACAAACTCTTAAGCCCGGGCGAACTGCTTTTTGAATTCGGAAGGCGTGCAGTTATATCTGTTCTTGAAAGCCTTGTAAAAAGTTGCTTTGTTATTGAAACCTACATCAAAATAAATGGTTTTGATACTGGCATCCAAGTCTTCAACCAGTAGCTTCTCGGCCTCCTCCAGACGATAGTCGTTGATAAACTGATTGAAGTTTTTTCCCGACCGTTCGTTGATGATCTTGGACAGTAGATGCGTAGAGAATCCTACCTGATCCGCAAGGTGTACCAATCTGAGCTCATTATCGAGATAAGGCTTTTCAGCCGCCATGTATTTAGTGAGGTATTCATAGAATTCCTTGGTAAGCGCCGCCTCTACCGAATCGTCCTTATCGGTACGTGGGAGGAACAGATGGGCGAACAACTCCCCGTCAAAAATCTTGGGCTGTCTGAAAATAAAATACCCGATTGCGTAAATAGAGATGCTCATCGTAATGGAGATCATGTAATCCCACTCCGGACTGAAGAAGGAAAAGTTCACCAATACATAGTACGATACATAGGCGAAAATGAACAGACCAAATAACCAGAGCAGCAGGCGGGACCAATTGTGACGCACCTGGGCGAACTCACCGCCAGGGGATCGGTGCCGCTGTACCAATCGTAATATGAGCACAAAATAAAGACCCATATGACCGATTATGATCCATGCATTGTAGGGGATCTGCATGAGGGGACCATCGGGACTCGAAATTCCCATATACTTCAGCCATATCTGAACGTTGGGGATGAGCATGAGCAACACTGGAAGAAAATGCAGCGCATAATTAAAACGGACTTCCCGGTTGTACAGATTCAGAAAATAAAGATAAAAGAGGGGGCCTATAGTGTAATAGCATAAATGAGGTACAAAGCCCAGATATGGAAATTCAAACTGATACCGCGTCCAGTATAGTACATACTGGAACAGTATAAGGCAGAACGCCAGTATGATGTAGGCAATAGGCAGGTTCCGCTTGTTGCGACTCGTCACAAGCATACCAAACAGGAACAACCCCATGGCGACGGCGATGAGAAATCCCGAAGTCCAGGTGTCGAACGATGGTGCTTGTGATGGTTGCATGTTTTATCCGGTTATTTCCTTGAGCCCTTTGATGGTTTGCACGGGATCCTCCGATCGAAACACGTAGCTACCCGCAACAAGAACATCGGCACCGGCCTCTACCAACTGCTTTGCATTGGCATCGGTCACGCCCCCGTCAATTTCGATACGGGTACTGGCGCCTTTCCGCTCGATGATAGCCTTAAGTTCACGCACTTTGTCGTACGTATTCTCAATAAAACTCTGTCCGCCAAAGCCTGGATTCACACTCATAACACAGACCAGGTCTATATCCCGTATGGTGTCTTCAAGCAGGTTTACATTCGTATGCGGATTGATCGCAACGCCGGCTTGCATGCCTTCGGCTTTAATGGCCTGCAGCGTCCTGTGCAGATGGGTACAAGCTTCATAGTGTACCGACAATACGTTGGCACCCAGATCGGCAAATGTCTTGATGTACCGGTCCGGATCAACGATCATCAGGTGAACGTCCAATGGTTTCGTCGTATGACGCGCCATGGCTTTTATAACCGGCATTCCGAATGAAATGTTCGGAACAAACACCCCGTCCATAACGTCGAGATGGAACCAGTCGGCTTTACTGTTGTTTACAAGTTCAATATCCCGCTGCAGATTGGCGAAGTCTGAAGCGAGCATGGAGGGAGCAATAAGGGTCGTGCTCATAGTATGTTTATGTATTTGGACAAAGGTAGTAAATCCCGTAGGGAAGGAGTAAATAATTGTAATTGTATACTCGTTCTCCGTAACCTTTTGCCTCCTTCACCGAAGTGACTCAGCTACGAAGGTTAAAGAAAAAACCTCCGGTAATCAGCCGGAGGTCATTCATCAATCAAAAAACGAACAGTTATCTT
>CAZTLE010000238.1:0-5471 GCA_964614415.1 uncultured Aureitalea sp.
ACTCCCGTTTATGTTGAGACACATACGCCCACCACAAATATCAACGGTCTCGTGACCCTGGAAGTTGGTGACGGAACCGTAGTATCCGGAGATTTTTCTACCATCGATTGGGGTTCAAGTTCCTTTTGGATCAAAACCGAAACCGATCCTACAGGTGGAACCAGTTATACCATAACCGGAACCAGTCAGCTTCTCAGCGTACCCTACGCCTTATATGCAAAAAATGCTCCGGGCGACGGAAATACATTAGATGAAGCCTATGATGAAGAAATGACAGGTAGTCCAGCTACGAGAACCATAAACGCAGATGACGGAAAGATCGAAATCGTCTCTTCCGGATTCAGAGCTCTGGAACTCACCCCTGATTCAACCAACGAAGCGCTGAAGGTGAACAGCACAGGTACTCCTGACGGTATTCTAATCGACAATTCAGGAGCCGGAGATGGAATACGTATTAACCTTACCGGTACAGGTGAAGGAATCAGTATAGAAAGTGACAGTGCCGGCGATGCCATTAACATTGATAATACTGATGCGACCGGAGACGGGCTGGACATCAGTAATGATACCGGAGGTGATGCGATTAGTATCGATAATGCCGGTCCGGGTGACGGTGTATTCATCGACAACCTCGATGGCGCGGGCGGAATTGCATTGAACATCTCCAACGACGGTGGTGGAAACGCCGTTGATGTGCTCAACGATGGTGACGGAGATACTGTCTTCGTTGACAATAATGGAGCCGGTGACGCTGTGGAAATCGACAATACAGATTCAACAGGTGGAGATGCCATTCTCATTAACAGTGATGGTGGTGGTGACGCCATATCTGTTTCCAACACAGGAGGAGGCGATGCACTAACTATCGATCAGGCGGGAGCCGGTGATGCTGTTTTCGTAGATAACATCGATGGTACCGGTTTTGCAGTTTCGGTAACAAACAGCAGCCCCATGGGCGGAGTCGATATACTTGACGACGCAGCAGGAACTGCTGTCTCTATTGACAATTCAGGCGGAGGTGATGCACTTTCCGTGACCAATGATAGTGCAGGAAATGGCATTATTGTGAGTAATGACGGAACAGGAAATGGTATTGAACTTACAAATGACGGAGCCGGTAAAGCGGTAAATATTACAAACTCTCCCGGAGCTGACAATGCGCTCATGATCGCACATGGAGCAGATTCTGATGCAGTTAGCATTGACAATGCCGGCCTTGGAAAGGGAGTCATTATTTTTAACGGTAACCCTGCAGGTGGCGGAGAAGCACTGGCCGTTACCCAGGTGGGTGGTGCCACGGGTGTATTCGTAGAGAACGTTGGAGGTGGTAAAGGAATACATGCCTTTAATATGGCACCTGCAAACGCAGAACCCGCACTTCTCGTAGAACACATGGGCTTAGGTCCGGCTGCAACATTAGTGATCACGGATAATAACGCCAACGGAGAAGCCGCAGTGTTTGCAGAGACATTAGGTGCAGGAACGGCAGGACGATTCATCACCACCGATGAGGTATTCGGAAAGGTGAATATGGAACCCACTGTGAATGTAGTTTCCAACGGAAAGGGTGTAGGAGTAAAAGTGGATCTTATGAACATTGCCACTCTGGCCTCGGGTGACGCCAATGTGGAACCTGGGATCGATGTCTTGCATCGCGGACTTGGTAACGGAGGGCTATTTACCCTGTCGAACATTGACAATACAGAAGCTGGAATTCGTGTACTCAATAGCGGTGCCGGTCATGGTGTACACATTGAGTCTTTTGACAACCCAGGAATCGATGTGGATGTCGCTCTACAGGTAGAACAGTCCGATCTATCGCTAACGGCTTCAAAAGGCCTTGTTGCACACTTTGATCTTAAGAGTGCTTCCACGGCAGCCAGTGCGGCTGTGCTAATCAGTTCGATTGCCACGGATCCAACACATACGGCACTGAAAGTAGTTCCTGTATCTCCAACAGCTTCCGCAGCCGAGTTCGAAGGTGATGTAGAAGTGGCAACTGATCTGACCATTGGTGGTACTATGACTGCCGCGGTGAAGGCTTTCAAGATCGATCACCCACTGGATCCGGAGAACAAGTACCTCATTCATAATTCCATTGAAAGCAATGAGCGGATCAACATCTACAGTGGCAATATAACCACCGATGAAGACGGTTTTGCCACCGTTCAGCTACCGGACTATATGAGTGCGCTGAATACTGATTTTAAATACCAACTCACAATTATTGACAAATCATTCGCAAGGGCAGTGATATGGGAGCCCATGAACACGGAGAATAATACGTTCGTCATTAAAACCGATACACCCAATATCAAGGTGAGCTGGCAAATGACCGGTACACGACAGGACACCTGGTCCCTCGAGAACCCACTAGAAGTTGAGGTCGATAAACATAATGGGTTTTAACTTGACTACCTCAATTTGTAAGTGCCCCCTGTTTTGCAGGGGGTTCTTGCTTTATTGAACCATGTAGTCGAAGGTTGCAGGCGGGCCACCCAGAAACGGCTTTAGGAAGGCACGAACTTCGTTGTGGTAGGCATTTTGATCGTAGGCCGACAGGTCCGCTTCGTTTTGGAAGGTCATGTACAATACGAGGTCATAATCAAGTGCACGGGTATCACCAACATCGATCCGATCGGATATTTGAATGCTAAGAACTTCCTCAATTTCACCAAGGGAAGATAGTTTTTGAATTACGGTTTCCTTATCCTCATTTTTGATATCTTCTTTCAGGGAGAGGAACACGGTATGAACCAGAACGCTCGTTGACCGGGTCCGCTCATTCTTCAAAGCGTCCAGTTCTTTTTGAACTGAAGAAAGTTCGGTGCGCAGAGATTCCATTTCTGAATTCGGAGTCTGACAGGACCAGATACATCCTGCAATAAGAAGTAATACAAACAGTTTCTTCATGAGTTTTGCTTTAGGGTGTTCTTTGTTTCAATCCACTTGCTCATAAACTTTTTACTATTCAGAAATTCATGCTGCAATATCTGTCCTAAAAAATGTTGCTTTCTATGATTCTGAAGGGTTTCTCTCAGGGCCTCTATCCGTTCGATAAATGACTGAGAGTATGTCTCCCTGTCATAATTGTCTTCAATGGTCTTTAAGGCTTGAGATTGTACATCTTTCCATGTGTTTTCTTCTGAATACAGCCGAATAGCCGCTTTCGCCAATTCCTGTGGCGTTTCCGCCACCTTACCCGGAAACCCATTGCCTTTGTCGATCCCTTCGGCTCCAAAGGCGGTGGTTACTACCGGCGTACCGCATGACAATGCATCCAGAACCTTTCCTTTTAATCCGGCTCCAAAACGCAAGGGTGCCAGGCATACTTTGGCCGACTTCATTATTGTGGTTACATCAGGTGCCCAGCCTTTTATCAGGAATCCTTCCGCTTCATCATGAAGCTGCTGAATCTCCTTTGATGCATAGGCACCGTAGATCCTCAGTTGGGCCGTGGGCAACTTCTCGCGAATGAGCGGCCAAATACTCTCTTTCAAATAGTAAATGGAGTCGGTATTAGGAGTATGCATGAAATTGCCGATGGTCACAAAGTGAGACCGTTCATCAAAGCTGGGCGTATCGCGCAAGGCCTTATAGAAAAGAGGAATTTCGTAAAGAAGCCCTTCAGGTATGTTGAAAACGCCCTTTAGCAAGTTCATTTCTGCAGATGAAATTATCAACGACATGTCACTTCGAAGGATAGATGCCAGCTCGCGCTTGGTAAGATCAGAATACAGTCCCTCCGAAATAGCTGTGCCTCTTTCATGGGCCTCCCGACGTGCCTTTCGGAGAAAGTGTAAATCTTCTGTGTCGAGAAGACGTAGCGCATGAGGGCAAACCTCGGCCACCCGCCAGCCAAATTGTTCTTCGGTCATGAACCGATCGAAGAGCACAACGTCCGGGTTCAAGGCTTTGACAAAATCGTCGAAGGATGAATCATTCATCCGTACCTCTTCAATCCGGATATTTTGCACCTTGAGATCAACCGATTTATCAGTAGGTTCGGCCGCAGAAGCGAAGGTCACTTTGTACCCTGCTTCCTCTAAAAGATCAATGAGTTGCATCATTCGTTGCCCGGCTGCCGTAGTGGACGGTTCGGGATAGGTGTGGCCTATAACCAAGAGTTCTTTCAAGAGCAGTTATTTCGACCAAAGATAACAATTGCCTTAACGAGTTGCGGCTGAAAGCCGCAACGAAGTTATCTGTCACATACTTGCTATTAGCAATTTGAGACACTTGTTTTCCTGATTGTCTTAGTTTAAGCCAATTTTATAAAGACTATGGCCGAAAAAATACCGTGTGTCTACATGATGACCAACAAAAACAACACTGTTATTTATACAGGAGTCACCTCTAACCTACTTAAACGCGTGTACCAACATAAAACGAAATACTACAAAGGATTTACAGCCAGGTACAATTGTGATAGGCTAGCATACTTTGAGATACACCATACGATGAGTACGGCAATCGCAAGAGAAAAGCAACTAAAAGCGGGAAGTCGGAAGAAAAAAGTAGAACTTATAGAAACGGAAAACCCCGACTGGAAGGACCTGTCTGAGGGATGGATTTTTGATTTCAACTAAGGGTTTCGAGGGATAGAAGGTATGGTCCTTAAATTTGACAGACTGCTTCTCAGCCACAGGCTGATCGCAGAGACTAAGATTTCGGTTTCTCAGCCCAGGATTGGTCGCAGAGACGAAGGCTCCAGTCACTCAACTGCAGACTGATCACAAAGGCTTTACAAGTGACTAACCATAACACTGGCACCTCTTAGTTTGGAATTGTCCTCATCCACCGATGTCCATACCACATACAGGGAGTCACCCAGGCGCTCCAATTGTGGAAATCCGCTGGCGCGCTCCGCACTTGTAGTAGTCACTGTAACTGCTGTTCCCATAGTACCGTCGGAGTTTATCTTCCGGAGTTGAATAAGTGTATCGTCTCCCTTCGGCTCCAGCCAGGTGATCACGGCCGAATCTGCATCTAACATGGAGAGGTCAACCCTGCCAATTGCGTTTCCGGAGTCGATTCGGACAGGTTCACCGAAGTTTTCTCCGTCCTCCCCGGAAAAGGCCACTTGTACAATCCCTTCCCCACTGGCTGCCGTAAACCAGGCCAATCCTACTGAGGTACCAAAGGTATCCATTGAGGGGCCGTTCACCGGGCAACCGGCGATCTCCCAGTTGTCGGCGCCAATGGTCTGAGGTTCCGTCCAGATGCCATCTACTCCACGAACGACGGAAATATCCCGTATCTCACTGTCGCTGCGGTCTCTGTAAGCAACAATGGGACCCTGAGAGGTCATAGCGGCTGTCGTTTGACAGCAATCACAGACTTTGCCGTCAAGCAGTGAATCTCCATTGATGTTCCCATCCATATCCACAAAGGCACCTCTAAGCGTCATCTGCCCTCCTCCATGTTCCTTGCCAACAGTCTCACGACCATCCAGCCAAACCAAAAAGAAA
>CAZTLE010000239.1:0-5452 GCA_964614415.1 uncultured Aureitalea sp.
GGACAAAAGGCGGTTCCTACTATCTCTAAGAAAGACGTTGCGAGCTTTAAGCTTCGTAAGGGAATGCCAATTGGTGCTCGTGTAACCCTTCGCGGAGAGCGTATGTATGAGTTCCTTGATCGTTTGATCACCTCTGCACTGCCGCGTGTACGTGATTTCGGTGGGATCAAAGCCACCGGTTTTGACGGTAGAGGAAATTACTCTTTGGGAATTACCGAGCAGATCATCTTTCCTGAGATCAATATCGATAACGTGAAGAAGATCGAAGGGATGAACATCACTTTCGTGACTACGGCTAAGACCGATAAAGAAGCTAAATCATTACTAACCGAATTGGGACTACCTTTTAAAAAGAACTAAGATGGCAAAAGAATCAATGAAAGCACGTGAAGTAAAACGTGCAAAGATGGTAGCAAAGTACGCCGAGAAGCGCAAAGCCTTGAAAGAAGCCGGCGATTATGAGGCGCTACAGAAGTTACCTAAAAATGGTTCACCTGTTCGCATGCACAACCGTTGCAAGTTGACCGGGCGTCCAAAAGGGTATATGAGACAGTTTGGAATCTCTCGTGTAATGTTCCGTGAGATGGCCAACAAAGGACTCATCCCAGGGGTTAGAAAGGCAAGTTGGTAACAGTATAAATTGGGTGAAGGTTTGTCGCGCAATGGCATGACGAAAACCACATCCGCAAATTGATATAAATGACAACAGATCCAATCGCAGATTTTTTAACAAGGATTAGAAATGCTGTGCAGGCAGGACACCGCGTAGTTGAGGTGCCTGCTTCTAAATTGAAGAAGGAAATTACTAAGATCCTGTTTGATCAGGGTTACGTCCTTAGCTACAAGTTCGAGGATGACAAAGGTCCTCAGGGTACTATCAAGATCGCATTGAAGTACGATCAGATGACCAAGGATCCTGTAATTAAGAAGATTCAAAGAATTAGTAAACCAGGTTTGCGTAAATACGCCGGTGCATCAGAAATGCCACGTATCCTGAACGGTTTGGGAATTGCTATCGTATCCACTTCTGCGGGAGTGATGACAGGTAAGCAGGCCCAGTCTCAGAACGTTGGAGGCGAAGTATTGTGTTACGTATACTAAAAAGAGACGAGAAATGTCAAGAATAGGAAAAAGCCCGATTGCAATACCTGATGGCGTTACCGTAGAGGTGAACGACAACGTGGTTACCGTGAAGGGCAAACTAGGCGAGTTAACCCAGCAGTTTGATGGTGTTAGCGTAAAAGTGGAAGAAGGCAACGTAGTCGTTGAGCGACCTTCTGAAGCTAAAGAGCATAAAGCAAAGCACGGATTATATCGTGCTCTTATCAACAATATGGTAGAAGGTGTTTCCAATGGATACACTAAGGAGTTGGAGTTGGTTGGAGTTGGATATCGTGCTTCGAATCAGGGCCAGAAATTAGACATGGCTATCGGTTTCTCTCATAACATTGTATTGGACATTGCTCCGGAAGTTAAGGTAGAAACCATCAGTGAAAAAGGTAAGAATCCTATTGTAAAACTAACTTCTCATGACAAGCAACTGGTAGGACAGGTAGCAGCTAAGATCAGAAGCTTCCGTAAGCCAGAACCTTACAAAGGAAAAGGGATCAAGTTTGTTGGAGAACAAATACGAAGAAAAGCAGGTAAGTCTGCATAAGAAGTTTACGTTATGGCATTATCTAAAACCGATAGAAGAAACCGTATTCGGTTCAGAATCAGAAAGACTGTTTCCGGAACATCCAGTCGTCCTCGATTGGCGATTTTCCGAAGTAATAAGGAGATATACGCACAACTTATCGATGACGTAGCAGGCAAGACCATTGTAGCTGCTTCTTCAAGAGATAAGGATATCGATGTATCCAAGATGAACAAAACCGAAGCTGCAAATGCAGTAGGTAAGGCAATTGCCGAAAAGGCAGTTAAAGCAGGTGTTGAGGCTGTGTCTTTTGACAGAGGCGGATACTTGTATCACGGAAGAGTAAAATCATTAGCCGATGGCGCGCGCGAAGGCGGGCTTAAATTCTAATAAATATGTATCAGGATTATAAAAACGTAGAAACAGTAAAACCCGGAGGTCTTGAATTGAAAGACCGTTTGGTTGGGGTACAACGTGTTACCAAAGTAACCAAAGGGGGTAGAGCGTTCGGATTTTCGGCTATTGTAGTGGTAGGTGATGAGAACGGTGTTGTAGGTCACGGTCTTGGAAAATCCAAGGATGTAGCCAGCGCTATCGCCAAAGCTATTGAAGATGCTAAGAAGAACCTGGTGCGTATCCCATTGAATAAAGTTACTCTTCCTCACGAGCAGAAAGGGAAGTACGGTGGAGCCCGGGTAACCTTATTGCCGGCCGCTCCCGGTACGGGAGTAATCGCCGGAGGTGCCGTTCGTGCGGTACTGGAAGCAGTAGGTGTTCACGATGTACTTTCTAAGTCTCAGGGATCATCAAACCCTCACAATGTGGTAAAAGCAACCTTTGACGCCTTGTTGCAACTAAGAAGTGCGGAAATGGTAGCCAAGCAGCGAGGTATCTCCCTGGAGAAATTGTATAAAGGATAAATACGCAAATACGATGGCAAAAATAAAAGTAACCAAGGTTCGCAGTGCGATCAACCGCGCTCAAAACCAGAAGAGAACGCTCGAGGCACTTGGACTTCGTAAGATAGGTCAGACCGTTGAGCACGAGGATACGCCAAATATTTTGGGTATGATAAAAAAAGTTAATCACCTGGTTTCAGTAGAAACCGTATAAGATATATGCGATGGATTTAAGCAACTTGAAACCAGCAGAAGGATCCGTACAAAACAAAGGGAAGCGCGTAGGCCGCGGACAGGGCTCCGGTAAAGGAGGCACTGCCAGGCGTGGTCACAAAGGTGCCAAGTCCCGTTCCGGATATTCCAGGAAGATTGGATTTGAAGGAGGGCAAATGCCACTGCAACGTCGAGTACCTAAGTTCGGATTCAAGAACATTAACCGAAAAGAGTATCAAGGTGTTAACCTGGATACGTTACAACGATTAGTTGACGACAAGAAAATAAAGGATACTGTAGATTTTGACACGCTCGTAAGTCTTCGACTGGCGAGAAAGAATGACCTGGTTAAGATCCTTGGCCGTGGAGAGTTGAAAGCAAAATTGACGGTGTCTGCTCATAAGTTTACTGCCTCAGCCAAAGAAGCTATTGAAGCTGCCGGTGGTGAAGTAGTAACACTTTAATTTTTGAAGAAGGATGAAATTTATTGATACCATAAAGAACGTTTGGAAGATCACAGAGCTGCGTGACAGGATCATGGTGACCCTTGGGTTGCTGCTGGTTTACCGTTTTGGTGCGCAGGTTGTACTTCCCGGAATCGACGCTTCCAAGTTGGCCGACTTCGCCGGTAATTTTGCCGGAGGAGGAATTGGTGGACTTTTGAACGCTTTTACAGGAGGTGCGTTTGCAAATGCTTCAGTGTTTGCCCTGGGAATTATGCCTTATATCTCTGCTTCCATCGTGGTTCAATTGATGCAGATTGCAGTTCCTTATCTTCAGAAATTACAGAAAGAAGGAGAAAGCGGAAGAAGGAAGATCACTCAGATCACCCGTTGGTTGACCATCGGTATCTGTTTGATCCAGGCGCCAAGTTACCTGTTCGGATTGGAAACGTTAGGAGTTCCTACCGATGCCTTCATCCTTGGTAAGACGCCAATGTTCATGATTTCCTCTACCATCATCCTCGTGACCGGATGTATATTCGCCATGTGGTTGGGTGAGAAGATCACAGACAAGGGTATTGGTAACGGTATTTCCATTCTTATTATGGTAGGTATCATCGCTACCCTTCCTCAGTCATTTGCTCAGGAATTTGCTTCCAGAGTATTGGAGTCTAACGGTGGACTTATTATGATCCTTATCGAATTGGTGATCTGGTTTGTTATCATTCTGGCATCGGTGATGTTGGTGATGGCGGTCCGGAAAATACCGGTTCAGTACGCCCGAAGAACGGCCAGCGGCGGATACGAGAAGAACATCTTCGGTGCCCGTCAGTTCATCCCCTTAAAGCTGAATGCTTCCGGGGTAATGCCTATCATCTTCGCGCAAGCGATCATGTTCATTCCTCCTACGGTGGCCAGCCTGTCCGAAAGCAATTTTGCACAATCGGTACAAGCGGCCTTTGGAGATATTTTCGGATTGTGGTACAACATAGTGTTCGCAGCGTTGATCATTGTGTTCACCTATTTCTATACGGCGATTACGGTTCCTACGAACAAAATGGCCGATGACCTTAAGCGTAACGGTGGTTTCATTCCAGGTATCAAACCAGGAACGGATACGGCCGAGTACCTGGACCGAGTTATGTCACAGATCACTTTGCCCGGATCCATCTTCCTGGCATTGATCGCTGTGTTCCCTGCCTTCGTTGTGAAGTTAATGGGAATCCAAAGTGGATGGGCATTGTTCTACGGAGGTACTTCCCTGCTAATTATGGTAGGGGTTGCGATCGATACGATGCAACAAATCAACTCGTACTTGTTGAACCGTCATTACGACGGCTTGATGAAGTCCGGTAAAAACAGAAAAGCAGTCGCTTAAATAGTGCTGAGTGGATAGTTATTAGGAACTAACCACTAAAAACTAAAAACTAGAATATGGCAAAACAACCCGCAATTGAACAAGACGGAACGATTATCGAAGCATTATCCAATGCGATGTTTCGTGTAGAATTGGAAAACGGTCATGTTGTGACCGCTCATATATCGGGAAAGATGCGCATGCACTACATAAAGTTGTTACCGGGAGATAAGGTAAAATTAGAAATGAGTCCTTACGATTTAACTAAGGCTCGAATAACATATAGATACTAAGCGAAGCAATTCGCAACTAAATAAAAACAGATGAAAGTAAGAGCATCCGTTAAGAAAAGAAGCGCTGACTGCAAGATCGTTCGCAGAAAGGGCCGTTTATATGTAATTAACAAAAAGAACCCAAGGTTCAAACAAAGACAAGGATAAGTTATGGCAAGAATCGCAGGTGTAGATATCCCGAAGCAGAAAAGGGGTGTAATCGCGTTAACGTATATCTTCGGTGTGGGTAAAAGTCGCGCCCAGGATATTCTTGAAAAAGCCGGAGTAAGTGAAGACAAAAAGGTGAACGAATGGAACGATGACGAGATCGGTAAAATTCGTGAGGCTGTTGGAGCTTTTAAAATCGAAGGTGAATTGCGTAGTGAGGTCCAACTGAGCATCAAGCGCTTGATGGACATTGGTTGTTACAGAGGTATCCGTCACAGAGCGGGACTTCCGTTACGAGGACAAAAGACCAAGAACAACTCGCGTACAAGAAAAGGAAAACGTAAAACTGTTGCTAACAAGAAAAAGGCAACGAAATAATAAGTAGGACATTAGTCATTAGTGTTTAGAAGTTAGATGAATCTGCTTGAAATAGAAATGTTTAGGATTCTAACAACTAAAAACTA
>CAZTLE010000240.1:0-5450 GCA_964614415.1 uncultured Aureitalea sp.
ATCCTTTTTAGCAGGACTGCAAAATATTCCCGGAGCGCTCTATGAGGCGGCAAAAATAGATGGTGCCAGTCAGTGGCAGCAATTCTGGAAGATCACTGTGCCTATGGTACGGCCGGTAACCTATTTCGTGGTGATCATGAGCTTGATAGGCTGTTTCCAGGTATTCGATCAGATATTTATTATGAGTAGCGGTGGCCCGGACAATGCGTCTACCACCATGTCCTACTTTGTATATCAGAACTCGTTCAAG
Source organism: uncultured Aureitalea sp. (assembly GCA_964614415.1). Classification (GTDB taxonomy): domain Bacteria; phylum Bacteroidota; class Bacteroidia; order Flavobacteriales; family Flavobacteriaceae; genus CAZTLE01. Next base: position 251 of record CAZTLE010000240.1, read on the forward strand.
TATTTCCGTTTCGGTTTCGGAGCGGCGTCAGCTGCAGTATTGGCTCTGATGATCTTTGCCACTACGGTAATTCAGAAGAAATATTTTCCACCTGATGCCTACTAGTATGCAATTGGGAATATCAAATAAAACATTGATGGTAGTTAGTTTAATGTCACATAGCATAGGAAAACCTGAGAAATGAAGAAGCTTCGATTTCAGAAAATAGTATTCTTTATTATCCTGGGAGTGGCCACACTCATTTACATAGGCCCATTCCTGTTTTCGCTATCCATTAGTTTTAGCGGGGAAAAGAATGTGTTCGACTGGCCGATCAAATTACTTCCCGAGAGCTTTACCTTGGATAACTATAAAAACGTGTGGAACGAACTTCCCTTTGGAAAGTGGTTGTTCAACAGTGTCCTGGTCACTACGGTTCAGACAGTAACCAATGTGTTCTTCTCTGCCCTTGCCGGCTTCGCCTTCGCACGACTGGAATTCAGAGGCCGGAAGCTCATTTTCGGGATATTACTGAGTAGTTTAATGATTCCGGGCATTATTCTTCTGGTTCCGAAATTTATAATACTGAATGAGTTTCAGATGATCAACAGCTATGCCGGACTCATCATACCCGGATTGGTTGGGGTTACGAACATCTTCCTTATGAAGCAGTTCTTTGAAACCATCCCAAAAGATCTGGAGCAGGCGGCCCTTATAGACGGTTGCTCATATTTTCGAATCTTTTGGCAGGTATTTCTCCCCATATCAAAACCCGCATTAGCAGCTGTGGCGATCTATACATTCCAGGGATCGTGGAACGAATTCCTATGGCCTGTGATCGTTACCTATACCGAAGATATGTACACGTTACCATTGGGGATGGCGAGCCTGCGCACCGAATTGCTCACGGATTGGCCCCTCTTAATGGCAGGAACCATACTAATCTCGCTGCCTACACTAATGATTTTCATCATTTTCCAGCGCTATTTTGTGCAGGGGGTGGCCAGCTCGGGTCTCAAAGGTTAAACCATAAGACGAATTTGAACAAATGGCTTCAATAGAAATAAAAAATCTTGAAAAGGTATATCCCGGAGCGGACAAGCCGACTATTAAAAATGCCAACCTGGAAATTCAGGACAAAGAGTTCATCGTCCTGGTAGGGCCTTCGGGATGTGGAAAATCCACCTTGCTGCGAATGATCGCAGGACTGGAGGAGATTACCTCGGGAGAATTGTCCATCGACACAGAGCGAATGAATGAGTTGTCGCCCAAAGATCGTGATATAGCCATGGTTTTCCAGAATTATGCGCTTTACCCTCATATGACCGTATTCGAGAATATGGCCTTTGGGCTCAAACTCAAGAAAACGCCTAAAAAGGTGATCAAAGAAAAGGTAGAGCACGCAGCCCAAATACTTGATATCACACACTTGCTGGATCGTCGGCCTAAAGACATGTCCGGTGGACAGCGACAGCGGGTGGCCATTGGAAGGGCAATCGTTCGGGACCCAAAAGTCTTTCTGTTCGACGAGCCGCTTTCCAATCTGGACGCAAAGTTGAGGGTGCAGATGCGTGCCGAGATCAAGAAGTTGCACAAAACCCTTGACGCGACGATCGTATACGTAACACATGATCAAATTGAGGCCATGACCATGGGCGATCGCATTGTGGTTTTAAAAGACGGTATTGTCCAGCAGTTTGACACTCCGATGAATCTGTTCAATAATCCACAAAACAAGTTCGTGGCCGGTTTTATAGGCAGTCCATCTATGAACTTCATTCCGGGAGAGATTGCGAACCAGGGCGAGCTTGTGTTCCAATCCAAGGACCTGAAATTTGGAGTTCCGGATGACCTCACGGCCGGGCTTAAACCCTATGCCGGTAAGGAAGTGATCTTTGGATTCCGTCCGGAATATGTGTACGATAAGACTATTGAAAAGAACAAACGCTTGTCTCAGGACATGGAAATCCAGATAAGCGCCCTGGAGCCTATTGGCAGTGAGACTTTTGTTTACTTTCACTTCACCGGGAACCCCGAACATACTTTTTGCTTTAGGAGCGATTCGCAGATTCATTACACCCTTGGTGACAAGATCACAATTGGTGTTGATATAGATCGGCTGCGTTTCTTTGACGCCAATTCCGAACAACGAATCATGTAAGTTTTCCAGATTTTCGATCTCAATGAGTGCATCACATCAAGACCTGGAGAAATGGGTCATTTCATCGGGTAAAGTACCAAATTATACAGGCGTAGTAGTTGCCAATGGCCGTATAGGAATTCTTCCTGAAGACAAGCCTTTCAGAACTCGTTCCATAATTCTGAACAATGTCTATGAACGGGAATTCGAAGGAGGTGTTAGTAAGATCGTTTCCGGGATGAATTTTGCGCATTTAAAACTTTTCATTGACGGAGAGGAGGTTACGGAGGATAATGTTTCCGGTTTTCACCAGGAACTGAATATGAGAGAAGCCTCTTTTACCACTACCCTTATTTTTGAAGACAAGGCAAAGATTACCTACTCGCTCTTCGCACTGCGCAATATCCCGTACTCCGGTTATATGGATATCTCGATCACTCCCTTACAGGATATCACGGTAAAGGCAACCGGATGTATTATGACGCCTGAAGATTTTGTGGATATACGTCCCGTGTATCAGGTGCTTGAGGATCTGGAGACCACCATGCCTATTTTACAAACTAACGCCCGGACCCAATTTGGAAAACACGCTGTAAGCACTTCCGCCGGTTTTGTTTGGCACCATATCAACTCGACAAGAGTATCCCAGCGACCTGCCTTGAAGCAGGAGGTTTTTTCGGAGTTTGAACAGGGGTTATCCTTTGAAGTGCAACTTGAGAAGGGTTCCGTTTTTGAATTTGCCTGGATGGGAGCACAATGCACTTCTGCCGATTTTGACGATCCGCTAAACGAATCGGAACGTATGGTGGTTTTCAACATGCTTTCGCCCCGGGATCATCTTTTGCAGCAGCACAAGGCGCTTTGGGAAGAACTATGGCAAGGTGATATTATTATTGATGGCAACCTCCAGGATCAGCTTGATATACGTCTGGCACTCTATCATCTGTATGCGTTTTCACGGTCGGATTCGGATCTCAGTATAGCTCCCATGGGACTTTCGTCTCAAAATTATAACGGACACATCTTTTGGGATACCGAATTATGGATGTATCCACCCCTACTGCTTTTGAACCAGGGCATTGCCCGATCATTGATCAATTACAGGACCGATCGCCTTGACAAGGCTAAACAAAAAGCGGCTAATTTTGGTTACAAAGGGGCTATGTATCCCTGGGAAAGCGACGACACCGGCGAGGAATGCACTCCCTCATGGGCACTTACAGGCACCTTTGAGCACCATATTACGGCGGACATAGCCATTGCCTTTTGGAATTATTTCCGGGTTACGCAGGACAATACCTGGCTGTTGGATGAGGGCTATCCGGTATTGAAAGAAATTGCCGACTTCTGGGTGAGTCGATCCACTAAAAATCCGGACGGTAGTTACAGCATCCTGAATGTTGTTGGCGCTAACGAATTTGCACCAAATGTCAACGACAATGCGTTTACGAACGGAGCGGCGATTACCGCGTTGGATTATGCGTGTAAGGCAGCAAAAATGCTGTCTAAGGAACCAAATCCCCTTTGGAATCAAGTGGCCTCCGGCATACAGATTCATCGTTTTCCCGATGGAACCACGAAGGAGCACGAGTCTTACGATGGTGACATGATCAAACAGGCCGATGTAAACCTCCTCTCCTATCCGCTGGATATTATAAACGATCCGGAAACCATAAGGAAAGACCTTGCCTACTATGAACCTAAACTGGCCGAAGAAGGCCCGGCCATGGGGTTATCGGTCTTTGCAATTATTCATGCGCGCCTGGGAAACAGCAAAGAAGCGTACCGCTTGTTTAAAGGCAGTTACGAACCTAACAAGCGTCCCCCTTTTGGTGCATTGGCTGAATCTGCACTAAGTAACAATCCTTATTTTGCCACTGGAGCGGGTGGGATGCTTCAAGCGGTCCTGTTTGGCTTTGGAGGTCTTCATCTGGACGATGAAGGTATTTCACAGCACAACCCGGTGTTGCCCGAACAATGGGAGTCACTCACAATTACGGGTATCGGAATGTCCCGTAAATCATTCCACGTGGGTCGTATTTAATCGCATTTTTATCCATTTTAGAAATCTTACTATCTTTAAAGACTCCCCATGTATTGAGTTTGTTCAAAAAAATCAAAACTCACCAATCATTTTGTTATGAAGAGTCAACTTGTAGCCCTAAAAGACGAAAGCATAAAGGGCGTAAATAAAGCCATCAAGTATTACGAGGGAAAATCCAGTAAACACAAAAAATGGTCGTTACTCCTTACCTATTTTTCAATTCTACTCACGGTCATCGGTGCCATAATGCCGCTTATTGATAGCGTATTTCCGATAGTGACCGAAAGCGGTGAAAAGAAGGCCACCCTGATCTACTGGGGTTACCTTGCTCTTGGTTTGGCCGGAGGACTCCAATTGTATGATCGTGTCGTGGGAAATACGAATTCATGGATCCGTTTTATCAAAGCTAATCTGGAACTCACCAAAATGCGACGCCTTTTCCTGGATAAATGGAATAAAGCAAGTCTTACTACGGACTTTGACAATGTCTCCGAAAGTGATGTTGCCGGGATCATTGAAATTATCGATTCCTTCAACAAGGAAGTACATACGCTAATTGAAGAGGAAACGAAATCCTGGGCAGATACTTACACCAAAGGACTAAATGTCCTGAATGAACGAATAAGTTCGTTGCGCAGTCAATACGAAGAGGACATTACAAAGACTGAAACCGAAAAGAAAGAAGCTGAGGAGGAAGAAGAACGCAAGCGTAAAGAACAACTGGCCAACTTCGGGTATTTGAAGGTAGAGATCAACAATGTTACGGAATTTGACAGCATTATCGTCAAGCTGTATGACGACCTCCTGACGCCTAAGTTCGATCCGCAAACACTGGAGAATGGCTCGTATGAGGCCATTTTTCCCAGAATGGAAATAGGCAAGTACGTGGTAGAGGCCATAGGCGTAAAAGAAGGCAAAAAGACCTCAAAGAAGTTCTATGTGGACGTTAAAGGCGGTGCCGTTACCTCTCAATCCATTACAATTTCCATAGGGGGCTCCAAAAAAATTGAAGCGGAGGAAGATGATGAAGAGGAAGA
>CAZTLE010000241.1:0-1500 GCA_964614415.1 uncultured Aureitalea sp.
GATGGTGTGGTTATGCTATAAAAGTAAGGAATTGTAGCATCACTTAGATGTCCACGATATGAGCTGAGCTAGATTAATTGATAATATACAACAGCCTCGCATCCATATGGTCAAAGGAAGTTCCGTAGGCGATCATAGATCCGCCCAGAGTCCATTTCTTTGACTTGCCTATACTGTACCAAAAGGAATACCGTTGATAGGCCCATTCGGGTTGTATTGTTGAGGGTCTGGTAATATACACTCCCAGCTGTTGTAAAAAGTAAAAGTTCCCAATATCGAAATGGTGTCCCACAGTTACCGAAGACGAAAAGGCGGAATCGTCCAACATATCCCGTTCTGCAATCTTTTCCTGGGAGACATCGTACCACACTTCCACTCCGCCGTTGACACCATTAATGTCAGAAAGCGGCTGTAGCACACCGCCGAGAAGTCCGATTAACGGATGCCGGGTTGATTCGGTTTCACGTCCGGTGGACCGGGTGGCAAAAAAGGATCCTATATAATACTTTCTGGATCTGTCCTGATCTTTTAACTCCCCTGGCTTTGGGTCCAGGCCTTCATAATCGATAATTCTGTCCACACCTATGGACACTGTGGGAAAGTTCATGCCCTTATTAGGCTGTTTCTGCCCTCCATTGGAAATATGATTGTAATTGGCGGATAAGTTTACAGCGTATTTATCATTTAGATGGTAGTTGAGGTTGAGCGACAGTCCCAGGTAAAAATTGAAGCGCGAGCTAAACAGCAGGTTCTCGGGATTGGAATTCTCATCAAATATTCTGTCCAGATAGGTCGCTCCAATAGCCCCGCGTACCGAGAACTTCAAGGGTCCCTTAAAAGTGAAATACGGTTCGACGAAATAGATAAGATTGTATGAGCTTCCTAAAACCCTGGGGTTTGCATAGTTGAAATACGCAAAGGCCAAACCCGTGCGACCATAACAATAACAGGTCTTCCAGGCCTTATCACTTATTTTGAGTCGGCTATACTCCACCTGAAATCCATACGGATTCGACTGTGATATGGATTGGACTTCTTCCGAATGAGAAATGATAAAGCCATAATGTGATTTCAAGCTATAGAAAGTGGGATTTGTTTGCCCCAACGAAAAATGAAATGTTAGAAGAAATAGTACGATGCCCACATACCTTTTCATAGGTGTTAAACTACGAAAATGTTTTCAACTCACTTAATTACAACGCTTTACTTGGATTTTTACCAATACGGTTCGGTATCAACACATTCGGTGTAAGAGCATTGAATCTCATTTGTAATAGGATGCCTGTAATGTATGGTGAGACATACTTCTACAAGATTCACATGCTGTGTCTCATAGCACACGTCGTCACTTACCACTAAGTTGAAGCCATTAATTCTCCATTCGAAGGTAAAGTTGTTTGAACACGGGTCGTTGAATATGTCCTGGTCTGCACAAAAGTATGCAGGCTCATTGGGGAAATTAGGGCTACCCGTAAACTCGATGACCGGAGCTTGCAAATC
>CAZTLE010000241.1:1520-5357 GCA_964614415.1 uncultured Aureitalea sp.
CTCATCATAAATAAGGTCCCGGGTACCCGAATGCACCGGCCCCTGACTCAAATTGGTCATGGTGGCACGGGCAATATAGTCACTCCCCGGGTTGAACGTGAATCCGGGAATATTGTCGAGGTCGATATCGTTGAATGCAAAGGAACCGTTGGTAAAATTACCCTGTGCGATGGGCTGGAAAGCGGAGAGTCCGCCGGTTAGCTCTCTCAAACTCAGTTGGACTGTCGTAGCTCCCAGTAAACCGGAGAAGTAATCCCCACTCACTGAAAATGTATTGGGATAGCAAAACACCGATATAGGATCCAGGTTTATATTGAAAAGTGGCGGATTGTTGTTGGATCCCATACAGTTCCCTGCATTGCCGTAAAGTGATATCAAGGCAGACTGATCCATGTTCGAGATCACAGTTGAGTTATTTAGGAAATTCAGATTGTCGGCCATGATGGAAGTCGGATCGGTACCCAGAGTTCCGGAAATGGCGTTTCCGTTATTTACGTCGGTATGGGCAAACCCTATACAATGTCCTAGCTCATGCGCTATGATGTTTCTCTTCTGAAATGCGGTCGTGTTGGCAATAGGCCCATTGGGAGTTGCTGCAGAAACCGGATATTGTAAGTTGATCCATATAGTATGAAATGGTGCTCCGGCAGCACTCGGTTGCCCGGCCCAACCAAATTGCCATTGCTGCAGACCTAGCTGACTTCCGTCCACAATGCGAATATGCGCCTGGGCCGGATTACCCACCTGTTGAAATGTAATGCAACTATTGGGTATGGCATTCCAGGCGTTGATGGCCTGTTGCACCGCTATGCCCCAGTCATTGCCACTGGGATCAAAGGGACCGAAGGGAAGCTCAGAAAAGACATTTATGGTATTTAACCCGAGGTAGTTATTTGAAAGCAGATTGTCATAGTGATAATGCGTCCTTGAATCATGCTGCATATAGTCCTCGATATCCTTCGAAAAGACCATATCGTCCTCTACCAAATAAAATTTATCGAACTCTACGATATCTTCGAGGTCAAATCCTCTTTCCAGCAATATTTCAACAACCGAATTAATTTCTACCAGGGCATTACCCGTTTCCAACTCGGGTTCCACTATGTTGTCCGAAGAACAACTCTGAAATACCGGCGTCATGGCTAAAATTAAAAGTACAGATAAGCGCGCACATTGTCGAAGGAGATAGTTAGAACAGATCATAACCAAATGGATTTATTTTAAAAGTTATAATCTACCGTTACAGAGAGAAACAGTTTGTTACCCGGTGGCCAAGAGCTTATGTTATGAAGAAAGGAGTACCGGCAAAGTAGAATCTGGTATCCTGACGTTCTTATTCCCGCTTGGTAATAGTAAGGGCAAGGTCCGGTTTTTGGGGGTTATCGACCTTCTGAACATACGCCATGAACGCAACATTGATAGTGTCACCTACTCTCATGGTCGCTCGCTCGGGTTCTTTTGTATAGCCTTGCGGTAATCCGGTAGAAGTGGCTCTGTCATCCCATTGACGGCCGATAACCTGGGTCACATACTTGGTAATTTGGTTCTCCCGGGGGACTATAGTGACCGGCAGGCGAGAATCTCCAACCTGCAACAGGAACTCCCCGGGACTAATGGCTTCAAACTGAAGAGTATGAGTGGCCGATTCATTTTTCAGGCCTCTATGGACCGAATATGAGGAAAACACATCAGTCACTTTTAGCTCCTCCACCTCATTGTTTATATTCCAATCCGGTTGTCTTTCCGGATTTTTATACGTCTCCTTATCCGGATCTATTTTTCCCCAAATGTCACGCTCCTGCTGATCTCCGGACGAAAACTCATTGGCAACTACATGTGCATTCCAGTAGATCGGAATTACAATAGTATCACCCACCGCGCACGTATAACTCAGAAAAGGATTGGGTTCCTTTCCGTATAGGGTTCGTGCTGTTCCTTCTGGGCCTACCTTAATTACATTGAGAATACTATTGTGTTTATAGCCCCATCCATCCTCATAGTCAAACTGTTGCTTTATAAAATATACGCCCTCTTCTTGAGGTACAACATCAACTTCAAAGAAAACAGCTTCCGATTTTTGATTGACGGTAACGTTACCTATCGTATAGTTCTCACCCCTAAATGCTTCTTGAAAATCACGCATATACGCATTACTCAATGAATCCAACTCCTGACCGGACATCATTTGAAAACAAATCAATAGTATAAAACCAAAATACCTCATTGCCGTCGCAATCACCGACTATATGATCTTATAGGGTCGGCATTGATTACATACGTAAATGTACGGCTTACAGTAATATAACCGGAAAATAGATATTGTTCGGAATGTAATTACTCGTTCAGAATAGCCGGCAGGATATAATCGGTCATCATTGTATCCACATTGATATGCGCATAGGGCATTCCGTAAGCAGAAGCCGTGATTACGATCACATAAGGTAAGTCGTTAAAAATAAATATCTTGTTTCCGCCGTTACCCGTACAATAGTAGACTTCGTGCTTCTCTCCGTTTACCTCATAGGTCCGGTTCCAAAAGAGATAACCGTAGTAGTTGTCCTCTCCGAAGGGTTGCTTTATGTGTTGCGACAGACTTTTTGAAACCCACTCTTCAGTGAGAATCTGTCGGCCGTTCCAGTTACCCTTGTTTTTATACAGCTGACCGTACTTCGCGAAATCTACAGCCCGCAATTGGATTCCCCCCGCCGTATTCCCCACCTTTTGAGGTGTATACTGCCATTGGTAGTTCGTAATACCCATAGGCTTGAATAATTTCTCATCTGCATAATCCACTAACCCACCGGGAACAGATTTATGCAGCACATCTCCCAAAACGACTACACCCGCCGTAAAGTAGGCATACGCCTCTCCTATCTCGCGATCTGCCATAGGCAGGTCCAGGGTGAACTTCACCCAATCGTCCTTGGGATACATAAACTCTTCGTTACCCGGGTTTTCGTAGTCATCATCGTCTCCAATAAAGCCCGAAGTCATAGTTAGCAGGGACTTTAGAGTGACCTTGTCTTTTTTGGCTGCGTAGTTCTTGAACGACTTCAGATCATAAAACTGATCCAATGTCATACCTTCACTCTCCAGGTGGCCGTCGGCTATGGCAATACCGGCAACGGTGGAGGCTATGGTCTTCCCTACCGAACGCGGATTGTGCAGGCTCTCCCTATCGGCTCCATTAAAGTACTCCTCTATCAGTAGCTCACCGTTCTTTATTACTACGATGCCGTTGATGTTCTCAAACCGACCTTGTGCTATTTTCTTGTTAAGGGCTTCAATCCTGTCACGATCGTAGGAATCACTGGAGACAGTCCACCCGCTCCCCGGTTGGATCTCTTGAATGGGCACCATAGCAGCATCATAAGATGGTTCTCTGACATCCATATCCAGACTGCCTTTGGCAAGGATATCACCTACTTTCAGCGTTTCTTGCTCCAGATAGGGCCTTACTTCGATGGTCAGTGCGTGCTTCCCCGAATCTAACGCATCTATGCTTCCGTTCAAACGCATGAAGCGCAACCACATATACCACCTCCAGAAATCGATACGCTCCGGGTAAATTAGGGGTACGGTATGTTGCAGGCGTGAAGTTTTGGAAACAGGGGATCCCGCTCCTTTGTTCAGGTTTTCAGTGTATATGAGCTCGTTATCCACGTAGAAAGAGAACTGAAAGTTGCCTCTTTCCAACAATTCCGCCTCGGATAAATCGGGGGCCAGTGCTGAAAGGCTTTTCACTAATGGCTGCTCCAACGTAAAGGACATGGACAAATACGGGTCCTCATTAAGCGTGAATTGGTTTGTAGGTTTCGGCTCTGCAGATCTATCCAG
>CAZTLE010000242.1:0-5352 GCA_964614415.1 uncultured Aureitalea sp.
CGGTTACTCCCGGATCCAGGTGTACATCGAAGGACTGGAAGGTCACATCGTTCAGCACATTTACATCGAACATGTTTCCGTTGAAACCGTTACCACCGGCAAAGGTAGTCGTAAGACTTTCCGTAGAAGAGGCGGGAACAGTAACCGTGAATCCGCAGGCTTCATCAATAGCCAGCAGCAGACCGGCAGCGTTCACTGTGGCGTTACCATTGGCATCTAAAACTACGTCAAGCGGCGTGGCCGAAGTGTCTACGTTTAGTGCTACGTTGTCCACGGCAAACTTGGCCGGCCCTGAGAAGTTATCCGGAATTTGTTGCCAGAAAGCAATACGGATATCCTGGCCTGCATAGGCGGAAAGATCCGCTGAAAGGCTACTCCACGTATTATCTGCATCAATCGTATTGGCAACAGCAGTCACCTGCTGTAATACTTCCAGAACGTTATCGCTAAGGTCTCGAACTTGTACTTCGTATATTCTGTCGGAACAACCTGCACAGAAGCTATCCAGATCGTAGTCAATATTTTCATCCCAGGTCAACGTGGCACCCAGGGCGGCAGGATCGATACTCACGTCCTGATATAGTATGGCTTCTCCGGCCTCGCCGTCGAATCCATTACCGGCCAACCATGTTCCATCGGTTGGAGTAGCATCGGGAATTCCAAGTCCCGGTGCACCTACGTTCATATAAACACCCCATGGAATAAATGGGTTTGGATTATCAACAGCAGTCCAACCCGTAAAGTCACCGGTTTCAAAACTACCGTTGGTCATGATGTCTGTCGAAGACGGCTGTCCAGCACAGGTGAGTACGGGAGCAGTGTCATCTATGATCGTCACATTGACGTCACAGGTAGCAAAGTTTCCGCTGTCGTCAACAACCGAAAGTGTCACAGTACCGTCAAAGCCTACGTTCATCAATCCGGAAAGGGGAGTACCCAGACCGTTGCTTCCAATAAAAGAAGCTACTCCAGTGGTTGTATTGATGGTGTACATGTCGCCACCGTTTCCACCACCGCTAACACCGGCATACAGAAGTCCGTTGGAAGCAAACTCAATACTTCCGATAGGTTCAGGCAATCCGGCAATGACAGTAAACTCTCCTGTCGCAAGGTTGATTGTTCCAAAGTCTGAATTAGCTCCTCCGAAGCCTCCTCCGGAAACACCATACATAGTGCCGGTAGCTTCGTCGTATGCCATTCCGCGCATGGTTGACGCGTTTACGAACGGACCAACGGGAGTGATCACTCCGGTACCGGGGTCAATGATACCCAGAGATTGTGTTGTGGTCTGAGCCACATACCAGGTATTTCCAACTACTTCGGCTCCCTGGAAATCACCTGCTCCACCGATTGTAGGTATAGCACCGCTGGTGATGTTTCCGGTTTCCGCATCAAAAGTGAATCCGTAGCCGCAGCCGTTGATAGACTGTCCCCAGGCCACTCCGGTGATCGGGTTGTATACAATTTCAGTAACTCCGGGACCGCAAGGAGCGATGGGAGGATTGTTGAATGAAGAAGTAATTACCGTGGCCGCTCCGGTTGCAAGATCAATTGAGAAATAGTTTCCGGCATTGTCCGCTCCGTACAAAGTAGACTCGGGCTGAAGGCCGGCGACATCATCGCAATCAAAGTCGGTCTTGTCCAACGCAAGGATGGCAATTCCGCAATTATCGGAAGATCCGCCATCAACGTCGGCAGCTACAATGGATGCGTTTCCTGAAGCATCCAGTGTAACGGTTATGTCCTGACATACGGCAATTGGATCCTCATCATCTGTCACTGTAATAGTGAATTGGCAACTCACGGTATTGTTCTCGCTATCCGTGGCTTCAAATTCAATGATAGTAACTCCAATAGGGAACATGCTACCACTGGCAGGACCCATCGTTTGGGTCACGGGAATTGGACCATCTTCGGGGTCAATGGCAATGGCATCGGCAAAATTAACCACGGCGGTACAGGCGCCGGGATCTGTTGAGGCCACTACATCCATAGGGCAATTAATTACAGGAGGCACGGGTAAGTTCATGTGCTCTCCTGAGGTCTCGACACTTTCAACGGCAGTAGAACTGCCTGCTGTGCCTTCAAGATTATCAATAGTCAGGGACATTCCATTCGCCTGGAGTCCTATGAGAATTGATAATAACAGAAAAGTAATTTTTCTCATAAATAGATTGAATTAAGTTTGATTAAAAGACTCTCAAAAATAAGACAAAATCTCCTGAATTGGGATGCGGTAAAACCGGAATTAACAGGGGTTAACGTTAAAATAATGTAGTATATTTTTAGTATACTGATTATCAATAAAAAAGCCCCGGAACTGGTCCGGGGCTACTCTTAACTAAAAACTATCTGCGGGATCTATTTGATCATGTCATAGCTTCGTTTTATAAATTCGGTAAGCTCTTCACCTTTTAAAAGATTCTTACTCAATCGGGCCAGGTCCAATGCCTGATTGATGAGACGCTCTTTTTTCTTTTGGGTTTTGGTGTTGAGTATTTGAGAAACCAATTCGTGATTGGTATTGACAACAAGGTTGTAGATTTCGGGCATATTACCCATTCCAAACATACCTCCTCCACCGGTTTGCTGCATTTCTTTCATACGACGCATGAACTCGGGTTCGGTAATTATGAACGGGTTGGCCGCACTGTCCATGGCTTCCAACTGTACATTGAATTTCTCGGCCGGAATAACACCGGTTAAAAGGGTCTTAAGACTTTCCTTCTCTTCATCTGAAAGCTTTGAAATAGCCTCGTCCTCCTTCTTGATAAGGTTATCGATATGATCGGCATCCACGCGAGAGAAAGTGACCTTTTCTTCACTGCCCTCCATTTTCTGAAGCAAGTGGGATACGATAGGAGAATCAAGTAGAAGGACTTCATATCCTTTTTCTTTGGCCGCTTCAATATAGGCGTGTTGCTCTTCCAGATTTGAGGCGTACAGTACGACCAGTTTGTCATCTTTGTCGGTCTGTGCGTCTTTGATCTTTTCCCGGAGCTCTTCAAAGGTAAAGTAGGTGCCGCCTACATTTGGATAAAGGGCAAATTCTTTGGCCTTTTCATAGAATTTCTCTTCGGTAAGCATTCCATATTCAATAACGATCTTGATATCATTCCATTTCTTTTCGAAGTCTTCGCGATCGTTCTTGAACAGGCTCTTAAGTTTGTCAGCTACTTTGCGGGTTATATAACTGGAGATCTTTTTCACAGCTCCATCTGCCTGCAGATAACTACGCGAAACGTTCAACGGAATGTCCGGAGAGTCGATTACTCCTCGGAGCATGGTAAGGAATTCGGGAACGATTCCTTCTACATTATCGGTAACGAATACCTGGTTTTGATACAGCTGTATTTTATCCTTCTGGACATTTATATCATTTGTGAGCTTTGGGAAGTAGAGGATCCCTGTCAAATTGAACGGATAGTCTACATTAAGATGAATGTGAAACAGCGGTTGTTCAAACTGCATAGGATACAACTCCCGGTAGAAGGCCGCGTAATCTTCGTCCTTAAGATCGGTAGGTTGTTTGGTCCAGGCCGGATTCGGATTGTTTACAATATTGTCTACTTCCTGGGTGGGAGCCGGATCGTCTTCCCCGGCATCCTCGGGTTTAGGTAGCGTTTCGGTCTTTGTCCCGAACTTAATCGGAATGGGCATGAACTTGTTATACTTGGTAAGAAGCTCGGTAATGCGTTCTTCTTCCAGGAATTCAGCAGAATCTTCAGCAATGTGAAGAATGATCTCCGTACCGCGTTCTTTTCGCTTTCCTTTTACCAGGGTATAATTGGGTGAACCGTCACAGGTCCAGTGGGCCGCAGGCTCATCTTTGTAACTCTTGGTCTGGATCTCGACTTTATCGGCCACCATAAACGCGGAGTAGAACCCTAATCCAAAATGACCGATGATCCCGGTATCTTCTCCGTTCTTGTCTTTGTATTTTTCAATGAACTCCTCAGCACCGGAAAAAGCAATTTCGTTGATATACTTCTCGACTTCTTCTTTGGTCATTCCGATTCCCTGATCGGTAATGTGAAGGGTTTTATTGTCTTTGTCTACCTTGATCTCGATCATGGGCTCGCCGTATTCAACCTTGGCTTCCCCAATACCGGTAAGGTGTTTTAGTTTGAGAGTGGCGTCAGTTGCATTCGAGATAAGTTCGCGCAGGAATATCTCGTGATCGCTGTACAAAAACTTTTTGATCAGTGGAAAGATATTCTCGACCGATACATTAATAGTTCCTTTACTCATGGTGATTATTTTTTATTGGTATTTTCTATTCTTATTCGTTAGTTCGTTGTGAGCCGATATTGCCCGGGCCACTTTGTTCAAATAAGATACCAATTATAGTCAGGATGACATTATGACACACCCTCCGAAGCTTTATGCGAAGGAGGGTGTCTAATCCATGTGTTTGAGTAAGGCTACTTTTTGATCGTCTCGCCTGTCATTTCAAGGGACTCTTTGCGGTTTTTAACATAGGTTTCGAGCCAACTGTCCTGTTCCCAGAGCATGTGCAAAATACTTTCTTTAGCTCTGTATCCGTGACTTTCCTTTGGTAACATGACAAGTCGCGCGGTGGCACCCAGACCTTTAAGCGCATTGAAGTATCGTTCACTTTGCAGGGGATAGGTGCCCGAGTTATTGTCGGCTTCACCATGTATGAGCAGGAGCGGTGTCTTCATTTTATCGGCGTGCATGAAAGGTGACATGGTATAGTAAGTCTCGGGAGAATCCCAATAAGAGCGTTGCTCACTTTGGAATCCGAATGGTGTCAGGGTACGGTTATAGGCTCCGCTTCGCGCAATCCCGGCCGCAAACAGGTTTGAATGGCTTAAGAGATTGGCTACCATAAACGCACCGTAGGAATGTCCGCCCACGCCCACTCGATTTCGATCGATATACCCCAGCTTGTCTACGGCATCGATGGCCGCTTTGGCATTGCTCACCAATTGAGGCCTAAACGTATCATTGGGTTCTTCTTCTCCTTCACCAACGATAGGGAAGGCGGCATTGTCTAACACCACATATCCCCGCGTAACCCAGTAAATTGGTGAACCGTAGTACGGATATATAAAACGATTGGGGTTCGTTGTGCTTTGAGAGGCGCTGTTCTTATCCTTGTATTCCCGTGGATAGGCCCAAAGGATCATAGGCATTTTTTCCTTTTTCGACATGTCATAACCCACCGGAAGATAAAGTGTGCCTTCAAGGTCCAGGCCATCCTCCCGCTTGTAACTTATTACCTCTTTATGTACATTTTGAAGGCTGGTAAACGGATTTTCAAAGGAAGTTACCGGGGTTAGTGAGTTCTCTTTAAAGATGTTTCTGAAATAGTAATTGGGGTACTCA
>CAZTLE010000243.1:0-5328 GCA_964614415.1 uncultured Aureitalea sp.
ATCTTCAGAAAAAGACAGCACGATCTTTGAGGTTAGCATTTCTACCGGTTGAAACATCAGGGAATCCCGCAGCGCAAAATTCCGGCGAAGCATGTTCGGGAAACTATCGAGTATTTCTATTTTAACTGAGTCCTGTTGCGGATTTCGTAGAATCGATATTGAATTAATACTTGACGGATCACTACTTCTGTACTCCGCCCAGGTTCCCCCGGTGGAATCCAAAGTGGTCACAATAGAATTCAAACGCATCTTTCTATAGAAATCCCGGGGAGTAATGGAGTCGCCCACGAACCCTATGGTATGATTCTTTGCAAGATCCGTGAAGTAATTGTCAACGGCGGTATCCAGACTTGCCTGCACATCGTTAATGAGTTGCTGTTTGCCCGCCTGGTAATTCTTGTAATTCCAGTATACCTGAATACAGAGCGTGGCGATAATAACGCCCCCTATGAAATAGAGTATTCCTCTGTATTTTAGATCATTCATATGTCAAAAGTAGGCACTTACAACGAGGATCGCCAAATGCGTTAACACTCCTTAACGCTGCTTAACGTTACATCCGGGAAGTATGTGCCATATTTGCTGAGCAATACAAAACAACATCACGTTATGAAAACACCATTAATTATTTCAATAATAGCTGCCATGTTTTTCACTTCGGAGATCGTGGCTCAGAATATTCAGGGAGTGGCGACCTATAAAACACAGCGCAAGGTGAACATTGAATTGGACAGTACTCAGTTTAATGATGAAATGATGCAACGCATGCAGGCGATGCTAAAGAAGCAGTTTGAACGTACCTATACACTCGATTTTACAGATTCTGAATCTGTTTACAAGGAAGAAGAATCGTTGGAAAGCCCGGGTAACACAGTTAATTCGGGAGGTATGGTTGTGATGGTAGCAGGTGCCGGAGGCAATGACGTGCTTTATAAAAACCTGAAGGAGAACCGGTATGCGAATCAGACAGAAGTATTCAGCAAACAATTTCTTATCAAAGATGTCCTGGAACAGCCGGAGTGGACACTTACCAAGGAGACAAAGAATATCGGGAACTACACCTGTTTTAAGGCTACGTATATGCGCACCACCAGGGTGATGAGTTCAGTATCGAGCTCTGATGGCTCAGATGACACTGAAGAGACGACCGATGAGGAGGTGGAGCAAGAAGTAACGGCCTGGTATACACCGCAAATTCCGGTAAAAAACGGACCCGGTCAGTACGGCGGACTTCCCGGACTTATTTTGGAAGCGAGTGATGGAAGTGAGACGATTTTATGCAGTAAGATCGTACTTAATCCGAAAGACGGAGTTAGCATCAAAGAACCTACGAAAGGCAAAGTTGTGAACGATGAGGAATACGAGAAGATCCTTGAGGAAAAGATGAAGGAAATGAACGAGCGTTATCAAACTGACGGTCGAAGAGGAGATCGCAGTCACAGAATGAACGTCCGGATAGGAGGATAATTTAACATTTTAAGGGTGTATTTTAACAAATAGGGGTAAAACTTGCGGTACATTTGTGAGTCTAACGATTGTAACAAATTCAGCTTTCGTGCTCTAACTACAAACTAAACACTGCATTATGAGATTTTTTACCCTGTTATGTATTGCCCTTATATCGGTTGGTTCATTTGCCCAGAATATAAGCGGGAAAGCCTATTACGAGTCCAAAACTACGGTTGATATGGACGGCTGGGGCGGCCGCGAAATGAGTGAGGAGATGAAACGTCAGATCCTCGATCGAATGAAGAGCATGTTGGAAAAAACGTATATCCTCACCTTCAACAGCAATGAATCAATTTACAAGGAAGAAGAGAAGTTGGAGGCCGGTGCCGGAAACCGCGGATGGGGTATGTTTATGAGCAGCTACTCTCCCGGGGCCCAGTATAAGAATCTGGATGAAAATCAGATCCTTGAAGAAAGAGAGTTCTTTGGAAGACAGTTTTTGATCAATGACGAGTTTAACAACCTTGAATGGGAACTTACCAAGGAGTCCAAGCAAATAGGACAATACGTGGCCTTTAAGGCAACCGCTGTCAAGCCTATTGATGAGAATGATTTCAGCATGGCTCGCAGACGAAACAGAGATCGGGATCGCGACAAGGAAGAGCAGAAAGAAGGCGAAAATGCTGAGGACACCAAAGAAGGAGACGATGACAGCGAGGTCGCCGAAGGAGAGGAAAAGGAAGACGATGACGATCCGTGGAATCAGATAGAAGTACCCAAAGAGGTGATCGTAACAGCCTGGTATACACCTATGATCCCAGTGGGACACGGACCGGGCGAATACGGAGGACTACCGGGACTCATTCTTGAGTTGAATTATTATAGAACGACCATTCTTTGTTCGAAAATTGTGATGAACCCCAAGGAGGCTGATAAGATCGAAGCCCCTAAAAAGGGTCAGGAAGTAACACGAGAAGAATACAATTTGATTGTCAAAGAGAAAACCGATGAAATGCGAGAGAATTTCCGCGGCCGTGGCCGGGGAGGAAGACGCTCTCGAGGATAGCCGTCGGTGATCAAACCAATCCGAAAAAAATAGACTACCAAATGAAAAAATTGCTTTGGGCAGTGGTGCTGCTCTTTACCGTATCCCTATCGGCACAGACCGTAAAATTACGAGGGACCATTAAAGACAGTATAGGCCAACCCCTTGAGCTGGCAACGGTTATTGCCGTAGAACAGTCCTCGGGAGATACAGAGTCCTACGGAATTACCAATTACGAAGGGCGATTCCAGTTGGACCTTCCGGTTGGGAATACCTACATTCTTAGAGCCAGTTTCCTTGGGTACCAGAATCAGGAAAAGGTCATTACCGTGCCCGAAGATTCCGAGAATATCACCGAAGATTTTGTACTCCAGGAAGAAGCCAATCAATTGGATGGGGTAGAGATCGTCTATGAAATGCCCGTGACCGTGAAGGGCGATACCATAGTGTATAATGCGGACTCCTTTACTACGGGAGATGAGAAGAAACTGGGAGAGGTGTTGGAGAAACTTCCCGGTGTCGAAGTGAATGATGAAGGTGAGATCGAGGTGGAAGGAAAGGCCGTGCAAAAAGTTATGGTTGAAGGAAAGGACTTCTTTGATGGAGACTCCAAGCTAGCAACCAAAAACATTCCGGCGGATGCGGTAGATAAGGTAGAGGTATTGCGTAACTACAACGAGGTAGGGCAACTTCGTGGAGTTACCAACAATCAGGACAATGTGGCCATTAATATCAAGCTCAAGGAAGGAAAGAAAAAATTCTGGTTCGGGGAAGTTACAGCCGGTGGAGGTGTGGATGCGGATAATGATTTCCGCTATCTGGTGCATCCTAAGCTTTTCTATTACAGCCCGGACTACAGCATTAATATTATTACCGATTTCAATGATATCGGGGAAGTACCCTTTACGTTTCGGGACTACTTCAATTTTACGGGTGGATTCCGGAATTTCAACCAGGGCGGGGGAACCCGGTTCAATATTCAGCAAAGTGACCTGGGATTTGCCATAGCCCAGAACAACCGGGCCAATGAAATTGAAACCAACTTCCTGGCCGGGAACTTCAGTTGGACGGTGAATCCTAAGTGGAGTTTAAGCGGATTCTCGATTCTATCCGATAACAGAACTAATTTCGTTACGAATTCCATTCGTCAGTTCATCAACCAGGGTATTTCAGAGAGCACTTCCGATGTGGATGATCAACGCAACCAATTGGGGATGCTTAAATTAAGTAGTATTTATAAGCCGAACACTAATTTCCAGTTAGATTACGATGTGCTGGCTAAGGCTTCTAAGCAAACGGAAGCAGGAGCCCTGGATTCCAGTGTCCTTGGAGTTATTGATGAAGACAAGGAGAATACGCCTTATTCCATAAATCAGAATATAAACGCTTACTATACCCTTGACGATAAGAATATCTTCGCGGGGTATGTGCAGCATTTGTATCAGGATGAAGACCCGTTCTACAACGCCATCCTTAGAGATACCATCCCTTTCCGTGGCGTATTTACTGTACCGGATCCCAATGATCCCTTCAACCCGGATGCCGACACGTTCGATCCGCTGCAACAAGCGGATGACTATGACGTGAATCAGACGAAACGTGTAAAGACCAATAAACTGGACGCCAAGGTCGATTACTACTATGTACTGAATAATACCAGTAATTTGAATTTTACCTTGGGAACTACATTAAGTAGTCAAAAGTTTAACTCAGGTATTTTCCAGATTCTGGACAATGGAAATCAGAATACGTTCACTGACCCTACGTTCAATAACGATGTACAGTATAATTTCACAGATGCCTTCCTGGGATTACATTATAAGGTGAAAACCGGTCAGTTTATTTTTACACCTGGGGCCACGCTTCACAATTACTCACTGAAGAACGAACAACTGGGAACTACCGAAAGACAAAACGACTGGTGGTTATTGCCGGATCTTAATATCATCTGGAATATTAAAAAGAGTGAGAGTTTACGTTTCAACTATGCGATGACAGCCAGTTATACCGATATCAATAATTTTGCAGAGGCCTTCGTGTTCAACAATTACAACAGTCTTTTTAGAGGGAACCGACTTCTGGAAAATTCAATTGCCCATAGCTATAATCTGACCTATTTCAGCTTCAACCTCTTCAACTATACCAATGTAAGCGGATCGCTTAACTACACTAAGACCATAGACGGCATAAAGAGAAACTCCTTCTTCCAGGGAGTAACCCAAATAAGTAGTGTAGAAAACATAGATAGCAACTTCCCGGATGAAACGTTCACTGCTTTTGGTAGGTTCAGCAAGACCATCAAGAAACTACAATTCAATGCAGGGGGTAATCTAACCTACAGTATTTCGAACAACATATTGCAAAGACCGCAACAGGATGGGACCATTCAGGAGGTGATTGTCGAGAGTAATAGCTTTACTCAGAATTACAACGGAAGCGTACGCAGTAACTTCAGAGAATGGCCCAATTTTGAGGTGGGATACCGACTTACGGTGAACAATTACGATAACGGCGGTTTTGAGCAAACCTTTTACACCCAGCAGCCCTACATTGAGCTGGATGTGAATTTCCTGAAGCATTTCACGCTGAGCGGTGATTGGAATTTCTACGATTATCGCAACAGGGAGCGAACTGTGGAAAACAATTATTCCTTTATGAATGCCACTTTATACTACCAGAAAGGCGATAGCCCCTGGGAATTTAGTGTACAGGGAACCAACATTCTCAATACGCAGTTCATCAATAACGACACCTTCAACGATCAATTTAGTACGACCAATCAGTACTTTGTGCTTCCGCGGATTCTAATGTTCGTGGTGAAGTACGACCTGTAA
>CAZTLE010000244.1:0-5324 GCA_964614415.1 uncultured Aureitalea sp.
ATTTATGAGTTTCTCATTCGAAGATGGCGCATTATAAGACCGGCCTTCGGACTGAAACTCAAAAAGAAAAGTGTTTAATTATTACTGAAGAATATTTAACAGAACTTTGGCAATCGGAAACTAAACCTGAAACTACATTCGCAGTCAAATGGGTATCTACCTAAACTGATCCGAATGAAACTATATCTCACTACCCTGCTGTTGTTTATAAGCTCTTTCCTTATAGCACAGCGTCCTGGCGGTCGTAATGTCGTGGTAACAGGACAAGTGGTTGAAACAGGCTCTAACCTACCTCTTGAATACGCTACGGTGTCCTTTATTAATGCATCCGATGAGATCACTACCGGGGGAATTACGGATGCTAACGGGGCCTATTCCATCGAGGTTCCTACAGGAGTCTACAAAGTGCGGTTTGAGTTTATATCCTATAAGGCTGAAACGCTCAGCGATCAGCGAATTTTCAGGAATACCACCTTGCCAACAGTATCCCTGGCCCTGGATTCCGAAAGCCTGGATGAAGTTGTGGTCCGGGCCGAAACCACCGAAGTGCAGGTGCGCCTGGACAAGAAGATATACAATGTGGGAAAGGACCTCACCACAAGTGGTGCCACGGTGAGTGACGCCCTGAATAACGTTCCGTCGGTCACGGTCGATGTGGATGGGACTATTGCGCTGCGGGGGAATGAAAATGTCCGGATACTCATTAACGGACGGCCTTCTGCCATTGCCGGATTCGGCTCGACCGATGCTTTGCAGCAACTTCCGGCCGAAGTCATTCAAAGTGTTGAAGTGATTACCTCTCCATCGGCAAGATACGATGCCGAAGGTACCGCCGGAATTCTCAACATCATACTTAGAAAGGAAAAGACACTAGGTCTCAACGGGTCCATACAAGCCAATGTGGGTGAACCTACGGGTGCCGGCTTTACAGGTAATATTAATATCCGGACCGATAAGTTTAACATCTTTAATACCACCGGGCTGCGCTACCGCGAGTCACCCGGAAATGCTTTCTTCTCCAATCGCTTTCTCTCAACGGGCTTACTTGTAGAAGAAGACCGGGACATCAATCGACTGGGACGAAATTTCAACACCAATCTGGGTATTGAGTATTACCTCACCGAAAAATCTTCAATCACGGCAGCAGGATTTCTGCGTCTTGGAAATGATGATGATGAAACCATCAATACGTCCAATGAATTTGATGCTACCAACACCCCAACTTTCAGAAGAATTCGGACAGAATTCGAGGGAGAAGAAGACAACAACTTTCAATTGTCCCTTAACTATACAAATAACTTTAATGACAAAGGACACAACCTCCAGGTAGATTTTCAATATGAGACCGGAGAAGAAACGGAGCGCAATTTCATCGATGAGCGAAATACCTTCCCCACCAACGAACTGCTTCCGGCTGAAGACGTGACTACGATTGAGGACGAAACCGAATATCTCGTTCAGGCCGATTATGTACTCCCTATTGGAGAAAATGCCCAGTTCGAAGCGGGTTATCGCGGTGTGTTTCAGGACACGGAGACCGATTTCAGATTGCTGGAACAGCAGGTTGCCAATGGCCCTTTTATTCAAAATGACAGCCTTACCAACGTATTTAATTTTAAGCAGAACATACATGCCCTGTACACGCAGTACGGAAATAAATTCGGTGATTTTTCTTTCCTCCTGGGGCTGCGACTGGAGACCACCGAGCTTATTGGAAACGTGACCGGCGAAGACGTAACGACCAACGACGATCTTGAGATCAATTTTGACAAGGATTTCGTGGGACTTTTCCCAACAGTGAACATTATTTATGAACTCAATGAGAAGGAGAATATAACTCTGGGATACAACCGAAGGATAAACCGTCCCCGTGGCTTCTTTGTGAACCCCTTCCCTTCCCGATCGAGTGAAGCGAATATCTTTCAGGGAAACCCATCACTTAACCCGGCCTTTGCCAATGCCTTTGATCTGGGCTATCTGAAGCGCTGGCAAAAGTTTACGCTCACCTCCTCGGTGTACTATCAATATGAAACCGATGCGTTCGAGCGTATTCAGGAGGATACCGGTCTGGAAACTCCTAACGGCATACCGATCATACGAACTATTCCTATCAACCTTTCTACCAACCAGCGCATAGGGTTTGAAGCGGGCTTCCTCTTTAATCCTGCGAAGTGGTTACGTCTTAACGGAAGCTTTAATATTTTCCGGTTTATTAAGGACGGTGACTTCAATGGAGTGAGTTTCGATGCAGATAATACAAGTTGGTTCTCCCGGCTGAGCACCAAAGTATCATTGCCTTATAAAATCGAATGGCAGACGAATGCCTTCTACCGTGGACCCCAGGAAAATGCACAAACCCGAAGCGAAGGTATACTTTCCGTGAATCTGGCCTTCAGCAAGGATCTGTTCAAGGATAAGGCAACGGTAGGCTTTAACGTGAGTGATCTCTTTAATTCACGAAAAAGGCAATCACTCACACAAACAGATTCCTTTATCAGTGATAGTGAATTCCAGTGGAGGGAGCGTCAGTTCACCCTGGTCTTTACGTATCGATTCAATCAGAAAAAACAGCGCCAGCGTAGCAGGCAGGAAAGCTTTGACGACGATTTCGAAGGCTGATCATAAAAAGTAAAGAGCGGAAATTCCGCTCTTTTTTTATTGTTTTATGAGTCGCACTGCAGTGCGCTGATCTAACACGACGAGATACATACCGGGAGCGAGTCCTCCCACGTCCATTGTGACGGGATCCTTAGCAATAGTTTGTGATAAGACCATCCGTCCTTGCAGGTCAAATACGGTAACGTCGTTAATCGGCTTGCCGCTCCTAAGCATGATCGTGTCTGTTGCCGGATTCGGGGCCATTACAAACGAAGCCAGATCCTGATCCTGAACACTTAAGTTGGGATCAGCCAAGATCTCAAAAGAAACCACAGTTACACATTCCGGCTCCGGAGCATTTTGCATACGTACGTAGATCAACTGCGGATTTGAAATGTTCATATAGGTTTCAGGGTTGCCAATTGGGTTCACGGCATTCTGTGCATCCGCTTCGGAGGTGTAATACGTAATATCGACTACAAAGGGATCGTTAGTAAGCTCCGGAACTATAGCGGTAAGATCGAAAAAGGCAAACCCGTCGCCATCGTCATCGAATACCACTAGCGGTCCGGGATTGGGATTCAGCGGTTCAGGGGCCAGGCGCACTTCAATCTCCATGCTGGTTATCGCAAAATCCGCCGGATTATTAATATTCTCTACTCGGACAAAAACAGTCTGCGGATTGACCTCGTTCGTATAGTTATCCGGATTGGCGATCACCCCGCCATTGCCAAGAGCGTCTCCCGATGTAGGGTGAAAAGTTACCACGACGTTCGTTTGGGAACCTATAATTTCCGGAATACTCTCCGTAAGGTCGAAAACCTCCATACCATCTCCCGGATTGTTGATATCACACTTTATCTGCGGGTTGGGGAGATTGGCCTGCACCTGTGCCAAAGTTAATAACGGCAAACAAATTGCCAGTAGGGTAAGTTTCAGTTTCATACTCTTATTTTGTGTAAACTTACCACTAATATGGGAATAAAAAAACCGCCCGAAATTCGGGCGGTCTGTACTATTTTAAGGAGGTTTATCCCTCTTGTGCTTTCTTTTTTGCTTCACGATTCAGTTTCATGCGCTCGATCCAATATCCGCCAATCCAATAGAACACAAACGGTATAAGGAACAGCATAAGCCAAAATCCCATGGTTAGAATGGTAAGGAAGGCTAAAAATCCAAGGTATTGATCGAATTCGAACATAGTAAAACTGTTTTTAATCCGGGTTCAAAGATACTGCCTTTTTTTCAGAAAACACAAGGAAGGAGTTCAATTTATTCACTGCAAATTAACAACAACTAACTTGAGTAAAATGGCCGATTTCCGTACCTTTGCAGTGCCTTAGAAAAAACACAAAGTACATGGAATACAGGATCGAAAAAGACACAATGGGTGAGGTTAAAGTACCTGCAGACAAGTTGTGGGGTGCACAAACCGAACGCTCCAGAAATAACTTCAAAATTGGCCCTGCTGCTTCCATGCCTCTTGAGGTCGTTTATGGTTTTGCCTATCTAAAAAAGGCAGCGGCGCACACCAATTGCGAACTGGGTGTTCTTTCCGAAGAAAAAAGAGATCTCATTAGTGCCGTATGCGATGAGATCCTGGAAGGAAAGCATGACGATCAGTTTCCACTTGTGGTCTGGCAAACCGGAAGCGGTACTCAGAGCAATATGAACGTGAATGAGGTAATTGCCAATAGAGCCCATCAATTGGCAGGAAAAACCATAGGTGAAGGAGAAAAAACATTACAACCCAATGATGATGTGAATAAGTCACAATCGTCCAACGATACCTTCCCGACCGGAATGCACATCGCGGCCTACAAAAAACTTATTGAGGTTACCATCCCGGGTGTTACACAGTTGCATACGACACTTGTTGCCAAAGCTGAAGCCTTTAAAGATGTGGTTAAGATAGGTCGTACGCATCTTATGGACGCCACTCCTTTGACGCTGGGACAGGAATTTAGCGGATACGCTTCCCAGTTGGAGCATGGACTAACTGCCTTGAAGAACACGCTCCCTCACCTGGCGGAGCTTGCCCTGGGAGGTACGGCCGTAGGAACCGGTATTAACACACCCAAAGGATACGCCGGGAAAGTGGCACAGTATATTGCGGATTTCACAGGTTTACCATTCGTTTCCGCTCCGAATAAATTTGAGGCATTGGCCGCTCATGACGCCATTGTGGAGTCTCACAGTGCGTTGAAACGACTTGCAGTGTCCCTCAACAAAATAGCGAATGACATCCGTATGATGGCCAGCGGCCCGAGAAGCGGTATTGGGGAGATTACGATCCCGGCCAACGAACCCGGTTCATCGATCATGCCCGGAAAGGTGAATCCCACGCAGTGCGAGGCTCTTACTATGGTATGCGCGCAGGTTATTGGCAATGATGTGGCTATTACAGCCGGTGGTATGCAGGGACATTATGAACTTAATGTCTTTAAACCCGTCATGGCATCCAACATGCTGCAATCGGCACAGTTGCTGGGAGATGCATGTGTTTCATTCGATGTAAACTGTGCCGTGGGTATTGAGCCCAACCATCCGGTAATAAAAGAACTCCTCAATAATTCGCTGATGTTGGTGACCGCACTCAATACCAGGATTGGGTACTACAAGGCTGCCGAAATTGCGAATACCGCGCATAAAAACGGTACAACATTAAAGGAAGAGGCCATCAACCTTGGATATCTTACGGCAGAAGAGTTTGATGCCTGGGTTCG
>CAZTLE010000245.1:0-5261 GCA_964614415.1 uncultured Aureitalea sp.
GTTATCGCACAACAAGGTTCGGCATCTTTGTTGCAGCGAAAGCTAAAGCTTGGGTATAACCGTGCGGGTCGGATTATCGATCAGTTGGAAGCGGCCGGTATAGTAGGCCCTTTTGAAGGTAGTAAAGCACGGCAGGTCCTCGTTCCAACGATAGAAGCATTGCACCAATTATTAGACAACGAAAACAACGAATCACAGTAAAATGAAAAAGTTAGTCCTCTTATGTATCGCTTTGTGTACCCTCACTTTTGTGCAAGCGCAGGACGCAAAAACCTTGCTCAATGAGGTTTCTGACAAAGTTCGAAGTTATGATAACATCCAGATCGACTTCAGATACGCTCTCAACAATGCCAAGGAAAATGTGAACCAGGAAACCCGTGGCGATGTAACGCTTCAGGGTGACAAATACGTCCTCAACCTTCTGGGAACAACCCGCATGTTTGACGGAACGAAGATTTACAGTATCGTACCCGAAGACGAAGAGGTTACCATTTCCAATTACAACCCTCAGGAAGACAAAGATATTACACCTTCAAGTATGCTTACTTTCTATGAAAAAGGATACAATTACAAGAAGGATATCGTTCAGAATTCCAAGGGCCGCAAGATCCAATATATCAAGTTGACACCCATTGACTCCAAAGCCGAGATCAAGGATGTTCTTCTGGGTATAGACCTTCAGACCAAACACATATATAAACTTATCCAAACAGACGCGAAAGGCACCAAGTACACCATTACTGTTAATTCTTTTAAAACGAATCAACCCTTGTCAAAAACTCTCTTTACCTTTGACGAGGATAAGTTTGAAGAGGATGGGTACTACATCAACAAGCTGGATTAACACGCGTTTGTGAAAATACTGGACAGGTACATACTCGTTACCTATTTGAGGACGTTCTTGAGCGTCTTCATTATTTTAATGTTCATTTTTATCCTTCAGACCGTTTGGCTCTACATTTCGGAGCTGGCAGGTAAGGATTTGGATGTTTGGATCATTCTGAAGTTCCTCTGGTACGTATCCCCAAGGCTTATTCCACTTGTGCTGCCGCTTACCATTCTGGTAACTTCTCTGATGGTCTTCGGAAGTTTTTCCGAGAAATACGAATTCGCGGCTATGAAGTCCACCGGTATATCATTGCAACGGGCTATGCGCAGCCTTACCGTATTCATTGGCCTACTGGCAATAACTACCTTCTTTTTCGCGAATAATGTCATCCCCTACTCCGAATACAAGTGGCAGAACCTCCGGCGTAATATCTCCCAGTTCAGCCCTTCTATGGCTATAGCCGAGGGACAATTCAACCAGGTAGGTGATAATTTCAATATCAAAGTAGATAAAAAGAGCGGTGACCGCGACCAGTTTCTGCACGGCGTTATTATCCATGAGAAAAAGCCGTCCAACCCCAGTGGGAACTTTACCGTATCTATCTCGGAATCCGGGGAACTGGCCAGCGAGGAGGGCAGCAATACATTATCGTTGATTCTCAACAACGGGTACAGATATGAAGAGGTACAGGTAAAGGACATTAAGAAGCGACGCCGCAGACCACATACCAAAACCTATTTTGAAGAGTATACGATCAATATTGATCTTACTGAAATGAACAACAAGGACATTGATAAGCAGAATAAACTCAGCAATCAAAACATGTACAAGATTAGTGAGCTGTTTGTTGAGATCGACTCTTTATCCAATAGTTTTACGAAAGATGTCGAGGTGTTCGCCGAAAACATGTACTTCCGTTCCGGGGCGGCCAAGTTACGGGACACTACCTTAACGGCCGAAGCCGCTGCGGAGAAGCAAGGGGACACCGTCACCGATTTTATGGATGTCTTTGCGACGCGACAACAAGCGGAGATCGCCAGTTTGGCGCTCAAAAATGTGAGAGGTACGCTTCAAACAATTGACGCCAAAAAGACCGAATTTCACAACAAAGTAAAGCGCCTTAACAAGCACGAGATTGCGTTGCACGAAAAATACGCACTCGCTGTTGCCTGTATCATTTTATTCTTTGTAGGGGCGCCTCTGGGTGCTATTATCCGCAAAGGAGGAATCGGACTGCCCATGGTTGTGGCCATTGTGCTGTTCCTGGCCTATCACTTCATCGGGATTTTTGCAAAGAACAGCGCCGAAGACGGCACCATGCATCCGTTTATCGCCAGTTGGTTGAGCACAGCAATCATGCTTCCGTTGGGTGTATGGCTGACCTATCGCGCAACCACCGATCAGGGTATTTTTGACGTGGATTCGTTCCTGCGACCTGTAATGAAGCTCTTCAAAAAGAAGGACGATACTCCAAAAGATGATTAGGTTTCAATATCTTTGTACTCATAAATAAAGCTCATGCTATCATCACCTCAAACCACTGCTATTCAGCTAAACACCATAGAAGAAGCCATCGAAGACATTCGCAAAGGCAAGATCATCATCGTTGTGGATGATGAGAACCGCGAGAACGAAGGTGACTTCATTGCTGCTGCCGAGATGGTAACGCCCGAAATGATCAATTTCATGGCTACCAACGGTCGCGGCCTCATCTGTACTCCGCTTACAGAGGAACGTTGCGAGGAGCTTGAACTCACGATGATGGTAGAGAACAACACGGTCTTACATCATACGCAGTTCACGGTTTCGGTGGATCTGCTGGGCCACGGTTGTACAACCGGTATTTCAGTGCACGATCGCGCCAAGACTGTGAAAGCCCTGGTGGATGATAATACGAAACCACACGATCTGGGGAGGCCTGGTCACATTTTTCCGCTACGTGCCAAAGAGGGCGGCGTACTGCGCCGAACCGGACATACAGAGGCAGCCATCGATTTTGCCCGCCTGGCCGGATTGAAACCTGCCGGTATTCTCGTTGAGATCCTTAACGAAGACGGTACCATGGCACGACTTCCACAATTGGTTGAAGTGGCCAGAAAATTCGATTTGAAACTCGTATCTATCGAAGACCTTGTGGCGTATCGCATGAAACACGATTCGCTGATTGAAAAGAAAGATGATTTCCAACTGAATACGCGCTTCGGACAGTTTCGACTACGTGCTTACAAGCAAACGACCAATGATCAGGTGCACATCGCTCTTACCCGGGGTTCCTGGAAGAAGGACGAACCGGTGTTGGTGCGGATCAATTCTACGCTCGTAAATAACGATATCCTGGGTACGTTGACGAATGACGCGGACAAAAAGCTGGATGATATGTTTCGACTTATCAACTCCGAAGGTGCCGGCGCCATCGTATTCATAAATCAGCAAAGCCAGTCACTAAACCTGCTTTCACGTCTTACGGAATTAAAGGAATCTCAGGTGGACGGTGAAGTAGTAAAAGCGCCTCGCATCGCCATGGATACCAAGGATTTTGGTATAGGCGCCCAGATATTACACGATCTTGATATTCACAAGATAAGGCTAATCTCCAACAGCGAGCAACGCACGAAGCGGGTAGGAATTATCGGTTACGGTCTGGAGATTACTGAATATGTTCAGTTCTAAGCACTTCGCTTAGGATTTCCTGCATAACACCGGCACGTCGGGCGACCTCTTCTTCTGTCCAGCTCAATTTAATAAGTACGGAAAGGGTTCTTCCCATCCAAAGATCACTGTTCGAGAAATCGGCTGTGTTCAAATTTTGTATCTGCTCCCGGATCTCTTTGGGAAGTCTCCCCAGGGATTTGAGGTCTTTCAAATGCTCCCAACCATTAATATAGTGCCAGTTGTTGGTATACCAGTAGAAACAACCATCGATACCGGCTTCACTAAGGGCTTCGTGAGCTTTTTGAGCGCGTTCGGCATCAGGTAGGAAAATGTTCAGAAAAGAATAATTCTCTACACCGCCTTCAGGAACACGTCGGAAGGTAACTCCCTCAACGGACGCCAAAGCTTTACGAAAGGCAGTATAATTCTTCTCCTGAATGGAAAGTATCGTATCCAGCTTGCCCAGTTGCCCAAGGCCTACGGCCGCGTTGAGTTCTGAAATTCTGAAATTATACCCCAAATGCGGATGAGTTTCGGCTCCCCTGTCATTTCCCACGTGATCATGACCGTGATCCTGATACTGATCGGCATGAACTGCATATTCTTTACCGTCAGTAATCACAGCTCCTCCTTCTCCGCAGGTAATCGTCTTTACAAAATCGAAAGAGAAACATCCTAAATCGCCATGACTTCCCAGCGGTTTACCGTTGTATGTTCCACCCAACGCCTGACAGGCATCTTCCAGTAAAATAAGATTGTGTTCCTCACAAATAGCGGAAAGGGCACTAAGGTCTGCCATGGAGCCGCACATGTGAACGGGCATTACACAACGCGTTCTTTCGGTAATGGCTGCCTTAACGGCTTCGGGAGCCAGAGTTAGCGTATCGTCAATGTCTACCAGCACTGGAACGGCCCCCAGTGCCATTATGGACTCGAAGCTCGCTACAAACGTAAAGGTTGGCATAATCACCTCATCCCCGGCGCCTATTCCTGCCGAAGCAAGGGCTACTGTAAGCGCAGACGTTCCGCTGGACACCAACTGACAGTATTGAGATTCCATGCGAGCGGCAAACGCAGTTTCAAACTCTTTGGCCTTCCAGTGTCCGTTGCGCATACCGTCAAAACCGTAGCGCATAAGGACGCCGCTTTGCAGTACGTCGTTGACCTGTTGTCTTTCTTCGTCACCAAAAACTTCAAATCCGGGCATAATGTGAGATATAGGTTATATAGTTAAGATACGGCGCAAAGATATGGGTTGCGTCGTTGAGGTGCAACGCATTTTTTGTTTGTGTTAATGCCCGTAAAAGTCGTATTTTAAGAACGGAATCCCTTTGAAACAAAAATCGTGAGTACCGATACTGTCCCAATCGATAAAATTGTTAGCGCGCAACGCCGGTTCTTTGCCTCGAACGCCACCAAAGATGTGAAATTCAGGATTGCGCAGTTAAAGAAGTTCAAATCGTTATTGAAGCAAAATGAATCAGCGCTCTACGATGCCATCTATCGGGATTTCGGTAAATCTGAATTTGAGACCTATGTGACCGAGTTGGCCCTCATTTATCATGAAATCAATTGTTTGGTGTATGAGATGAAGAATGATTATCAATCATCTTATGAGCATCACAAAAAACTTATTGACTTATGGAACAAGAACAATGCACTTGTCGACCACTCATTAGGTGCCACTTTGAAATACATCGCAATTGGAATCGACGCAATTACCGCCCAAATCGCCGCATTATTCGTCGCTTTTTTGTAGAATAATCCCATCAAGAATACT
>CAZTLE010000246.1:0-5223 GCA_964614415.1 uncultured Aureitalea sp.
TCCCTGCGGTGATAGTCCTTATAGGTGGATGCGAATTCCGGCAGGGTGATCCGCATAACGTCGTGTGTAGCAGGTTCGACGATGGGCAAACTGTCATAGCGCACCGTAAATTCGGGATTTGCACCACTGCCATGTGCTTCAATGACAAACATGTGGGGCCCTATAAGACACTTATGATCCACCAGTTCATTGGCGGGCACCTGTAATGTTTGTTTCAGGCCAACTCGGAAACGCCTTTCATCCAGTGTATCGAACAGCGTAATGCCACCGGATATCTCATTGAGATGTCCCTGTAATTTGTACAGGCGAAATTTTGTGATCTCAGCATAATACAATTGTTGACTCCCAGTCCAGGACCATTTCAGTTCATAATTGAAATCAATAGCCACAGTAATGGTGTCATTTTCCTGCGGAATTAGTTGTTCGAACGGTACCGCCTTCACCTCAAACTCCATAGTTTTTGAGGCGCCCGATCCGGTTGGTGAAATCTTCTCAATTTCAAAGCGTTGTTCTCCTTTTCGGGTAACTATTTCCGTATCTCCGGGTTCATAACCCTCGGCTTTCGGATCTTTCGGAACCTCGAAAGTAACATCCCTGCTAATGATAAGATCGTACCCGGCCATAGCCTTAGCCAATGCTTTGTTATACGGAATTGTACTTACGAGTGTGTATTTTATTTTAGCTCCGTCTTCATTAAACTCTTCAGTGACATCCGCCAGAGTGCCCGAAAGGGGCGTAAACGTAGCGTGCAAATTCATGGGAGCGCCATATTCGGGAGTCGAACGCGCTACAACCTCCTTGTATGAACTCCAGTCGCTCGTTCGGCCGTAAAGATCAATTCCCTTGGCAAAATATCGATACCTCCCATTGTCCAGGTGGCGATCAACGCATTGTATTGCTCCCAATTTACTTTTCCATTCGGATGCTGATATTGCGACCCTCCAGAACTGTATATCCTGGATCATTCCATTAAACCGGTACTGATGCCTGGGATCTGTCGAAATGATATCAGATCCCACAGCAATTGGAAAGTTGTGATCCTTAAGAGGCCCTAATGGCGCGTTATGTGTGCGATCCAAGAACCCATTCACAAAGAGACGCAGCTGCGCGCCGTTGTACGAAAGACCAACATGTGTCCATCGATTGGGAGGAAAATAGGTCCTGGCTTCATAGTTTCTTCCATTTATCCATACTCGCAGCAGATAACTACTTCCTCTTTTTCGCAATCCTACCCAAAAACACTCATGGTAATTATTTCCAACCAGCGTTGTATAGCCATCATTCGTTTCCGACGCCATTACCCACAAGTAGATGGAGAATGCCCTTGAAAGTGCTCGTAATGAAGGCGTTTTATCAATCGTTATCTGCTCCCTGCGAGTACTGACGCCGTAGCAGGTCTTGTCGCGAAATACCATTTCTGCCACTGCCTGCTGCTGGCCTAAAAAAGAGATCCATTTTGACCGCAGATGTGCACTTTCCGACGGATGTACAGGTTGTCTCCAAATAGCCACATCCATAAGGTTACCGATAAACGGCATTTGCACGGCACCCGCTGTTGATCCGCTCTCGGCTCCAATTACCATATGTCCGCCGGGCACATCGATCTTTCCGAGCTCCGCTGATTGTTCCTCCTCAGGCATGGCAAAGGTAGTGCTCGAATAATGGAACATAACAAAGCTACCATCATACACAACCGAAAGACGCACCCACTGATCGGGAGGAATGGCCCCGGCGGCATCGAACATTCGTCCTTTAATCCACAATCTGGGTTTATAGTTGCCGTCTGTTTGTTTGGCAAGCCCAAACCAAAAACCCGAAGTGTATATGTTTCCTATGATGGTCGAAAAGCCTCCGTTGCGTTTACTTATCTTCATGGTAGCCTCCAGGGTAAATCCGTCCCCCAGATCCTTCAAGTGTTCCTGACCACGCAGTTCAAGGGCATCGTTACCGTTAAGTCGTAATGAGAACTGAGCCAATCCACTGCCGTCGGTATCTTTTACGAACTTCGGATTCCCCAGAATTTTCGGTAAAACTCCGTCTTTATGATTTTGATAGTCCCCATCGAATGTCCAGACGCCCAGTAATGTAGGTAATAATGGCTCATCACCCCGTTCCCGGTACAGGGAAGGTGAAAAAACACCACTTTGTTGGTTCAACAACGTTTGGGGGGTAGTCCGCCTGCGCGAACGCCCGAACAGGGTCCTTACCGGATAGTAAGGAACTGTAAGTAAGGATAGCGCCTGAACAGCCGATGTTCCGTCAGGAAGATCCAGTACATCGGCCCGGGGTAACGGTACAAAAGCAGAAACCCTCGTTTGTGATATTTTATTTCGCACCCAGCCCTTATCGTCGAGAATGGCCGGGATGGGTTCATTTTGTAAATGACTTACCTGAGGAGCGGGCACCTTCTTCGTTTGCGTGGGATCCACAACGGCGTAGGACATTACATCGCCAATATGTCCTACTTTCTTCTGGTGTGTGATCTTGAAAATCCGCCAGAAGTTTCCGGGTACTCTAAGAAACTCTATGCGCTGAAATGCATTTCCCGGGCGACGTATCCGAAGTTTATTACCTCCCGATTCGGACATACCCGAAACCGTGCCTCCGTCTAAACTCACATCCCAGCTTCCGGAGCGATTTAGCAATTCGTACTCAAGTGTAAGTTCCTCCACGGGATGGTCGAGGTGGATCTTTATGGCGGGATTGGCATCCCCATATACAAAAAGATGTTTGTGATAGATGTCGTTTGAATCGCTGGACGGGACACCAATGGTCCGGTCATTAGCAATAACCTTTACCGCGCCAAACTGGAGGCGTTGATTTGCCTGAATGGTAGATGTATTTTCAAAAGTGACCTCTTCAACGGGATACTTTGCATTGCCCCAATGTCCTACAATCTGGTACAGGCTCTTTTGGGAAGTACTTGCTTCTTCATGAATTACATAGAGGCCCAACATACGCGCTACATAGGGATCCACACTTGCGAGTAGCAGAAGGTCCATGATCCGCAGTCCCGACTTCAATCCTGATTGTTCCGGTGTCTCCAACCGACGTGTATACATGTGTTCTGTGGCCGGTGGTGCTTTTAACCGGTGGATGACCTCCATTAATTCCGAAGCTGCTCCATTAAAGGTATCCACCAATTGCGGCCCGGAGCTCCCTATTTTCAGACGATCCAATGCCTCCCGGATATTACGGGGCAGGTTGATCTTCATGCTCCAGACGATCTTCGAACCCGAAGACCCGTGCGTCATATGGGTGAGGGGTCCAAAACCTTGAGGAAACTTGGTAAGCTGTCGAATGGTAAAACCGTCTTTTGGGAATCCCATGTCGGACTGAAACGTCCATCGCAGATGATTTCCGGGAACCAGGGGCAGGTCGTCATACAACCTTCCGGTGGCCAAATGTAGGCCTTGAAGAGCAATTTCCGGTTTTCTAATTACTGCCATAAATCTCTAAGACAAGAGGTTAAGTTATATGAGAACATCCCTGTTTCTTAAAATTACAAGAAGCAGTTCAATAAAAGAACAGGAAAAATCCGGTAATTGAACGGGAAAAAGACTATTTGTAGAAATACCGCAAGAACGGGTACGTGCAATACCCGAACAATCGAATGAACGATGGGCTTTATTTGATCCGAAGAAATTTGCTCAGGGCTTCCTGACGACGTTTGGCGATAGGCAGGGAATCGCGATTGGTCATCTCACAGTAACTTCCGGAGGCCTTGTTTATTTTTATGATGTGCCTGAGGTTTACTATGTAGCTGTTGTGAATTCTGAAAAAATTGTTGGCATCCATAAAATTCTCATACTCCCCAAGGTTCTTGGCAACAACCACTTTTTTTCCATCGGCGAGATGAAATATGGTATAACGACCATCCGATTTCAGGTAGACTATTTGTTCCAGTTTTATGAACTCGATCTTATCGACAGAAGGCAGGGCTATGAAATCGAGTGAAGTGCTTTTTTCAATCGAACTGGACAGGTGACTTAATTGATCCGGGGTGGTAAACAGTTCGTTTTCAATATCATCGTATGCCTTGTTTACGGCAATGACCAGGTCTTCCGTACTTATGGGTTTCAGGACGTAATCAATGGCATTGTATTTAAAGGCTCTTATGGCATACTCACTATGGGAGGTTACGAAGATCACTTTAAATTCTTCATGGCTTATCTCATCCAATACGTCGAACCCGGTGTCGGTATCCAACACAATATCCAAAAAAACCAATTGTGGTTTCTTTTCATCTATGAGCTTAATGGAATCGGCTTTAGTGAAAGCAGTGCCAATAATGTTGACTTGAGGACAGTACGTTTTCAGAAAGTGCTCAAGCAGTTTTACATTCTTTTTCTCATCATCTATTATTACGGCATCGGCTTTTTTCATGGTACTTTTTTCTGGTTTTCTAAGATATTGCTTTTTTCAAAAGAACAACCGGTACGGAAGTTCGGGAATACCGGGTTTCTATTATATGAGTGTTATTCTCGATAAACGGCCTGCGAATGATGGATGGACCGGGTTGTGAAACCCTGGATATACCCAAAATGCCAGAAGTCCTTTCAGAAGTGATTCTCTGGGAAAGATGATCTGTTTTTAAAGTAACGATATGCAGTACGTCCTGTCCTAATAATACGGCGGCGCCATTACATACCGTAAAAAACAACACAACTGCTACCAAAATACACGGGGAGCCTTTGGTTCTCATAAATACAAATCAATTTATCTGCCCCAAACTGCGAAGGGTCATGGTCGAGTACGAGCAACTTACAAGGTAGAAGATATAATAATTTTTCCAACGGATAAAACAACCTCCCTGGTTTTAAGGACCTCCCGAAATACGTTTATACGATCATATCTACACTTATTACATCGCGTTTACGAATTTCAACTTCTATGTGCATCTTCGAGTTATTAAGTGAAAAATTCTAAGATCAGCGGGGCATTTTTTCAATAGGATTCTTGTCCAAAAATGACAGGTATATAATATATAGGTGTCAGAAATCATGGGTGTATGATGAACAGAGTACTTATCATAGGAGAAGACAAATCCATAAAAAAGACCATAAACAAGGGGCTTAAGGAGTATGGGACATTCAAGTTAACAGGAATGACCAACTCCCATGAAGAAGGTATCGAAATAATTCACAACGAACATCCGGAAGTGCTTATTGCAGATACGGGTATTGGCAAAAAGGAATTATTCTATTTACTCGAAGGAATAGA
>CAZTLE010000247.1:0-5210 GCA_964614415.1 uncultured Aureitalea sp.
GTCGAGATACGACAGTGAAATCTACCTTATGCACTCCATGGAAATGCCGTTGCACCTGGCCAACGATGGCTCTTCAGGCAGTCTACCGGAAGCCCTGTATTTTATTAAACTTGCCGAGAAACAATTTGAAGAGATCATAAAGCGTCCCTACCTGGACGATATTGTACTCCATGAGGCCATTGGTCATGGAGAGATCTACAACGACATACAGGAGGCCGTTTCAAAAAACAATATCGACCTGGTTATCATGGGCTCTCATGGAGCCAGTGGTTTCAGAGAAATGTTCATTGGCAGCAATACGGAAAAGGTTGTACGCACTTCGAAAATTCCGGTCCTTGTCATCAAGAACGAGCACAAGAAATTCGATGTAAAAGATTTTGTCTTTGCCAGTGATTTTTCTGAGGAATGCCGAAAACCATTTTCAGAAGCACAAAAGTTTGCTGAAGCGGTAGGCGCACGCGTACACCTGCTTTTCATAAATACGCCCAACGATTTTAAGACGAGTTCGGAGTCCCGAAAGGAGATCGAAGGATTCATTAAAGGTATGGGATTGGAAAACTACACCATTAATATCTACAATGATACCTCAGTAGAGAAAGGTATTCTCAATTTCAGCCGTGAGAACAATATGCAACTCATTGGAATGAGCACTCACGGACGCAAAGGACTGTCCCACTTCTTTAACGGAAGCATTAGTGAAGATCTGGTAAATCACGCCCAAATGCCGGTGATCACGTTTAAGATTAATTGATTATATTTAGATTGCTAAACCCCAAATTATGAAACCTACTGTTACCACACTTGTGGTGCTACTGCTTATTTCATGTGGAGCACCTCAATCCAGCTCAACTCAAGGCCCAATTATTCAAGATGAACCGACCACCGTAGTAAACGTCGATCCAATTCCTGTGGAAGAGATCGAGGTAGTTCCTTCGATTCCTGAAAGTGCTATAACGGCAAACTATCGGAATGGCACACCGGCCTTTTACGGCTATGTTGAATCGGTCGGATCAAGGAGCGGTGAGATCGTTATTGCTTTTGAAGATGACCTGGCTCCGAAGATCGTCCTGAACGATGCCGAAGACGCGACCTTAAGCTACCTGCGTTTTCCCGAATTCGAAAGCGATCTTCTTCTTATCGATACACGCCTCAAAGACCTCGATATCCAGCAGTACTACTTGTTCATATTAAAGAACAATCAATGGAAAGAGGTTGTAAACGGGTGGGGTATTCACAACAGCAACAAGCCTGAAGCGTTGACACCGATTTCAATGGATCCCGACAAATCCAATCATATGCTACGTTACTATTCTGTCTTCAATCTGGACAAAGAAAGCAGTAAAAAGTACTCCTGGATGCTACTTGAGGAGAGTGTTCCCATCGCCAATCGCTAGACGGTCGTACGCATACCGAAATGATCTATCTTCTAAAAGCAAAAACCCCGGTGTAAAACACCGGGGCCTGATAGCACAAGCGATAAACTCATTGAGGTTCAATCAACAGCTGAATCTAAAACCTAATGCTATCGTTGAACTATTGCCCAGCCGTGACTGACTGAAGGGGAGTCTTGCATTAGAAATACGTTAGCTTGCTTGTGTATTTTATTGGCAACTCCATAACCCCGCCCCATGTCAACTAAAGAAACTACTACTCGATGAGAACTAATTCTCATTTTGGGCAGGGTTATTTAAAGGAATGCTGACCTGCTATTAACTTGAATCTTACTGTGTCTGCAGTTGGGTAGGAAAGAGCAGTAAAACCTCACAATAAATCAACAAACCGGAGTGCCTACTTATAAATTTTCTCAATGATCGTAGAACAAAGAAACAGCCTCCGTATGGCTTATCATGGCGCAAAGTAATATTTGAACCAATGCATGAATAACCGGCATATGCAGGTAATAAGCGCAGTTAGATAAGTTACACAGCCATTACAATAATAGTTTTGATGAGAAGAAGGCTCAGTGAAGTAGTTCCGAGGAGGGGTATCATCGTATTCAAATGGATTTTATATAGCTGTTATTCAAATAGTTAAAAAAAGGGCGATCATCTTGGCACGCTAGTTGATTTTGGATAGCTGTAACCAAACCTTGAAGCGTCATGAGAAGCCAACTATTTGACAATCCGTACAGAAGACAGCTACAACTGGAAAGTCAGTTTCAACTAGCTCAGGAAATGAAGAATGAGGGAGCTTATAGTTCCGATGAATTTCACCGCCTGGTGGGATATCTTACCTACGAATTCATTTTGCTTAAGGAAGAAGAACCCAGCGTTGCGATGCGATGGGATTTTAGCAATGACCCCGTCGGGAAGGTTATGATGGAACTCACCATGGAAGCGATCTTATCACAAAGAATGGGAGCAGCCTGATAACACATCAACAATCTAAAAGCATAAAAAAAACCCTCCTTCGCTAAAGCTATGGAGGGTTTGTTCTTAAACAACGCTTGGAACCATTTTCAAGCGTTTTTCAATTTTCCTTTTCTTAGCAGTAAGACGTTTCATCAAGTCCATAAGGTCACCATCTCTGGTTTTTTTATAGATCTCGTTAATGGCTAATATGAGTCGTTTGGCCTCTCTGGAGGCAACAACACGGTCACTAGTAGACATGTGGCTCATTTTGGATTTCTCAAACTCCAAGGCTTCGTTAATTAAGTCCATAGTGTATTATTTTGTTTAAACTTATTCAAATATAGTTAAACAATTTTGTATTTTTATACTGATTAGCAATTCTTTAACTATTGCAGCAAAGCTGTCTGAATCTATGAATCAGTCGGTAATCTGACCTTTAGACTTACAAATAATTAAAGAAAAACTCACTTGCATTTCCAAGAACAAAACTAACCAACGCGCCAAGAAGCGTAATCCTTCCAAGATCGAACACTTTTGAAAAGGCGATCCGTAAAGATACTATGGCACACAGGAAGAAGATAATCATACCATAGGTGGGGACCCCACTTATGAAAAGCCCGAAGATATTGAACACAATGTCCAGCAAGGCAGTGAATGCGAACAGCGCCAAAGTGAAGTTTGCTTTTCTGTGTCCAACAAAAAGATAATAGGCTGCTATAAACAGCTCAACGCAAATCGCCAATGGCCCAAATTGCCCGTAGTACGTTTTACTAAAGTAATCACCAAGGCCAACGGGAAATGAGATCTTGAGGAAAAAAATGATCCCGAGAATTGTCGCTACCGCAAAAAACAATAGCGCAATACTTCTTCTTATCTTCAAAGATTTCTGCAAATTCATTCGTGTCGATAATATAGCAATTCTTATTTTTATAATAACTATGACCCGTGACATAATAGACATTAATGACTTCACTGTGTTGGTTGAAACGGCAAACTCCGAAACCGTTACAATAGACGCATGTTCCTTCGACGAGCCGGTCATCGCAGTAGCCTTCTATGGCTCCGGAAATGTAGACCTAGCGATGAAATATCCCGGCAAGGAAAGACATTTTGAATATACCAAGGGCCTGGCCTTGTCGTTCTTTGCAGACGAAAAAGTAATTTGCGAACATACGGTGGCTGCTAACAAGCCCCTAGAATGCATTGTTATTGCCACTGCTACGCGAAACCTGGAAAAACTCCCCAATCAGGAGGGTGAGATATTTGCAAGTATGTTAAACGAATTAGTAAACCCCGGGGATCACTATGTGGAAGGGCCCAGTTTTTATATGACTCCGGATATGCAGCAGATTGTAGATTCGGTATTTTCGAACAGATATCATGGCAAAACCAGAATGATGTTCTTTCGAAGTCAGATGACAGCCCTGCTCTCTCACTTTTTCGGTCAGTTGGCCCAAATCCAAACTGAAACCATTAATTCTTCGGAGCGCCAAAAACTGGAACAGGCGCGAACCATACTGGCCAATAATCTAGACAACCCACCCTCACTTTCGGATTTGTCCCGGCAGATCGGCTTGAACACCTACAACCTAAAGAAGAATTTCAAGGAGCTCTTCGGCCTACCCGTTTTTAAATATCTGCAAAACCAGCGCCTCACTACTGCTCATGATCTCATTCGCGGACAACAGGCTACGGTTCAGGAAGCCGCATGGCAAGTAGGTTACGACAGCCTCAGCTCGTTTTCCAATGCCTTTGCCAAAAAATTCGGATACAGGCCCAGCCAAATCAAGTAAGGCTCCTTTTCGAACAAATCAAATTCCTTTTTGAATAAATCGCCCCGCCAGGGTCGAAATAGCTTTGTCATATCAAACTTTAAAACCTATTGATATGAATTTCAGCAGAGCTATTACATCCGCTACTTATGTTTGGATTCTTGGAATCATACTGTTTACAGTTGCCATCTACCTGCCGTTGGGTGAAAACACCGAGCGCATTGCGAACCTAACATTGCACATCGCCATCGTACCCCTGGCCTGGTTTGGTGCACGACATTACTACAAAAAAGCCGCCACAACCCCGGGATATTTACTGGCAATCGCCATGATGTCTATGACTATTGCCCTGGACGCATTGATCACAGTTCCTGTTCTCATAATTCCGGCAGGAGGAAGTTACAGCGCCTTTTTCGGAGATCTCGGTTTCTGGATCATCGCGCTGGAGTACATGGCCACGGTACATCTCTACGCCCATCTCAAACGGCGAAAGTCACTAACAAATATCAATTTCTAAAATCACCACTATGGATTTCTCTTTCAAAATCGTGCTTCTAATCATTACCATCGCCCTGACCGGACTCAGCGCCGGACTGTGCTTTACCTGGGCCAACGCGGTGACTCCCGGAATAGGAAGATTAACCGATCACGAATACCTGACGTCCTTCCAGGCCATGAACCGGGCTATCCTGAACCCCACATTCTTCATGGTTTTCTTAGGGCCTGTGGTAGTTCAAATTGCTACAATGATCTTGTACAGAAACGCCGGTAAAGAGGTCTTCCTCCTTATGTTGATTGCCGGAATATTGTACTTCGGCGGAGTGGTACTGGTCACCATATTCGGAAACGTCCCACTAAACGAGATACTTGACAAAACGGATCTGCTTTCGGCTACTCCTGAAGAACTATCATCACTGAGGGACCAATTCGAAACACGTTGGAACCGATTGCACCTCGTCCGCACTCTTACAGCTATACTGTCATTTGTCCTGCTTCTTATAAGTCAGGCTTCACATTCAAATTTTTAACTAATAAATTCAGAAACAATGAAAAACCTGATTACACTATCCCTGATCATTACTGTATT
>CAZTLE010000248.1:0-5187 GCA_964614415.1 uncultured Aureitalea sp.
CTACACGACGCTCTTCCGATAGATCGGAAGAGCGTCGTGTAGGGAAAGAGTGTAAGTACCACCAAAACTAATAGCACCCACTCCCGAAGCATTACCGCTCCATGCAAAGGCGCTTTGACCGGAGGCCGTTGCGAATGGAAATGCGACAGAGTTATCTCCCGAAGCAATACCACCGGTAAAGGCTGTGGCATTTCCGCCGGACGCATTGGCTCCGAATCCCAACGCAGTGGCGTTCGTGCCGGACGCAGATGCATTATCACCCATTGATATGGCCGAAACTCCAGCCGTACTGGCCCCGGAACCAAATGAGAAACCGTTCGTGCCTGCCGCAGTAACTGCTCCTCCCATAAGGGCCATTGAGCTAGCTCCGGAAGCGTTGCCCCCCAGTGAAATGGCGCCCTGGCCGGAGGCATTACCGCTCCAGGCAAAGGACCCCTGACCGGTTGCGTTGGCAAAAACAAAGCCTACCGAGTTATCGCCCGAGGCTATTCCACCGGTAAATGCCATTGCATTTCCTCCTGAGGCGTTGGCTCCAAATCCCAGTGCAGTAGCGTTCGTGCCGGACGCAGATGCGTTGTCTCCCATCGATATGGCTGAAGTTCCCGCTGTACTGGCTCCGGAACCAAAGGAGAAACCATTGGTGCCTGCTGAAGTAACTTCTCCACCCATAAGGGCCATAGAGCTAGCTCCGGAAGCGTCGCCGCCCAGTGAAATGGCACCCTGGCCGGATGCATTCCCACTCCAGGCAAAGGAACTTTCGCCGCTCGCCGTAGCAAAGAGATA
This sequence comes from uncultured Aureitalea sp., assembly GCA_964614415.1. Classification (GTDB taxonomy): domain Bacteria; phylum Bacteroidota; class Bacteroidia; order Flavobacteriales; family Flavobacteriaceae; genus CAZTLE01. The sequence continues at coordinate 784 of CAZTLE010000248.1, forward strand.
GGCAACGGAATTGTCCCCTGAGGCAATACCTCCGGTGAATGCTGTAGCGTTGGCACCCGTGGCTTCCGCGCTAAATCCAAAGGCCGCAGAATTTGCCGCCGAAGCCGTAACCAATGACCCAAGGGCAATGGATTCACTACCCACATTGGCATCATTCCATTCGCTACCGCCGGCAATTCCGGCCCGAAAGGCGCCTTTGCCAGTGTCCAAAAAGAACTTAGCTCCGCCGCCATTCAAATCGGTATCTCCGAAAACGAAATCATCACTACCTATGTTGGTGGTGTTTTGAACCAGCCCGGAAACACTTTGGAATTCACCGGATCCTCCGCTTGTGGCAAGCGCGGTCCAGGCTCCGTTGTAGTAATAGAACCCGGGACTGTTGTCTGTTTGATAGATTAACAGTCCGTCGGCCGGAGAGCCAATTGCATCCCGTTGTGCCTGCGTCATTCTGGGAACCAGAATTCCAGCTGAGGTGCTTTGGATATCCAGTGCGGAAGAAGCGTCCGGATTTGTCGTGCCAATACCTACCTGGGCCAGTGAGGTAGTGGCCACCAGGAAAATGAAGTAAAGAAGTCTTTTCATGATGTATGCTTTGCTCGCAAAGCAGGCGTTCATCACTCTTCTGAAAAGGTAGATTTCGGGGAAAATCCGGAACGATGCACAGCATCGAACACTTTCTCATCGGTGGGATGTGAAAATGTCATCACCTTTTTCAGAAATGATCAGTGAATAATCAGGCGGATTTCCTTCTTCGGAGGAAGACAAATAGTAGTAGCAGGACCCCGGCACCGATGATCCAGTACCAGTAGTTGGCAGAAGAGGTTAATTGAATGGGTTGTGTATCTCCTATGAGCACCAATCCCGCCCAGTATTGCGGCGCTGCCGTGCGTCCTTGAGCGGATGCCAGGTAATCTAACTTCGCTTTGCGCAATGAAGCGTCCTTGGACAACCCCTGGGACAGGTATTCATAAAAGGATTCGATGATTTGCGCGCTGGATTGCTCGTCGATTTTCCAAAGACTGGTGAGGATGCTTTCACTACCGGCATAGTTAAATGCATGCGCCAAAGATATCATCCCCTCACCGGCCTGATATGTGGGTTTTCCAGTTTCACAGGCCGTAAGTATGGCCAGATTGGACGAGAGATTCTGATTGTAGATCTCAAATGTGTACAGGTAATTGTCATCGGTATCGCTCTCACCGGAGGCGTTCTTGGCGAAAATGAGCCGTGACAATTCCGGAGCGATGTTGTTGGATTCGGCATGCGTCCCGATATGAATGATCTTGTGCTCCCGGGCGTTTTCCGTGAATATTTGTTTGGTGGACTTTTCATTCAGAAAAGCATCTCCTTTGAACTTTTCAGAATACTCTTTGGCAATCTCTGCACTAAAAGGTTGTGGGATTAAGGTTAGATAGGTTTTGTCGAGTGCCGCAGAATCACTGATGGAAATCCGGTAATCGGACTTCATTTCATCAGTGAATTGTGGTGCAAAAGCTACAAAGTTGTTGCTGTAGTCAATTACAGTTGGAGTATCCCGCATAAGGAGTAAACTGAAGTTGTACGAGATTTCATATTTGGCCAGTAAACTTTCGGTAGCTAATTCATCAAGAGAAGAAATAGTGTTCTTCGTGAGTGTTTCGAAACTCAGGTTGAAGAGAATCCCGTCCGGAACGATAATGATTCTTTCTGAAGTGATCCGGTCGTCAAATGGAAACCAGAGAGCATTGTACAAACGATGTAATCGAGGGGCTATGGATTCGAGATCGAAGTCGTTCTCAGACAGTGCCAGGATATCTTCTTCAAGGTTGTCGGCAGTTAGTGGCACAAGAGAGGTCTCCGCTTTTGTGATGAGAAAAACGTATAACTGATCTTCAATAAACAAGTATCGAAGTGCAGTCGTATTTTCGGGAAGGTTCTCACGAAGGTCATCCAGGGGTTCGAGTATAGAGGCATATCGCATCTCGTAATATCTGGGAAATTCAGTTCTGAGAGAATCTAAGAAAGATTGCCACTCGGTCTCCGCATTGAAAAAGCCGGTGATATTGGTTTCATCTCCTGAATTCAGTGCCTGTGAAAGCTGTTGTTTAAGCCCGGTTTCGCGCTGAAATACCGTGGTGGGAATATCCGCAAAAGCCACATTGTTCTTGATGTTGAATTTGGTTCTGATCCGATTATAGACTCCGGACTCCTGAAGCGTAAGTGTTTGTTCGAGGTATTGGGGATCGCGGGTCAGAGTATACAGATCAAGCGATAGCTGTTTTGCCATTGTATTTAGTCCTTTGTATTGTTCCAAAAGGAGATTTATGTCGGCCAATTCAAAGGTGGTGGTCTTCCGTTGCTCCAGGATAATGACCGCATCGTGAATTCTGGCGAGTAGTTGCGAGAAGAGTTCGATGTCTTTCTCTGCCGCGAGCTTATACTGCGATTCGACCTCACGTAGAATAACGGCGGGTCGGTTAAATTCAATTTGGACAGAATCGATACGCGATGCCGCTGTCTGCAGTTTTCCATCCAGATATTCATTGGCATCCCGGGACCAGGAAAGCGCCTCAGAGTAATCACCGGCCAGATAATGTACGTCGGCCAATGTGAGAATATAGGAAAGCAGTTGAAAGTTGTCCTCGCCACCACGCTCTTTTACATGCTCATAGGCTTTGGTCGCTATGGAAACCGCTTTGTCCGCATCTCCATTTTCAGCCAGGAAAGTGGCGTAATCCTTTAGTACAATGAGGTATTCCCTGCTATATTCGTTAGGATAGGCGCGTTGGTATATAGCTTCGCTTTCCGCATATAGCACGGTTGCCTTTTCAATATTCCCTTTGGCAGCATAGGCCCTGGCCTGAGCATGCACGGCATCGGCTTCCAGCGACAGGTAATCGCTGGGAAGGGATCGCAACAGGTTCAATGCTTCCGTTGCGGATTCAATGCTTTTATCGAATTCGCGAAATTCATATTCCGAAAGGGCCAGTTGGGACAGATTATTGGCCAGTCGGGGACTATCCGGGTCCAATACCTCTCGCTTTTTCTCAAGAGCGTATTTTAACATCTCGTATGCCCTGGTAAGATATCCTGTATCGTGGTAAAAGGCTGCCAAATTGGAAATGGCGGAAGCATGCAACCCCTTTGCCCGATCAACCAACGAATCGTTGGGGGATTCATCAATGATCTTTTGCAGGTCCTTTATTACGTCCTGTTTGACAGCTATGGCTTCACCAATCTTTCCCTGCCCGTCGATCACCAATGCCTGGTTGAACTTAAAGGCATTGATATAATAGATACGACGGTAGGATTCAAGATCGCTCTGTTCTGCCGCAGTAATAGCCTTGTCGAAGTAGAAATTGGCACTGTCCAGCCGATTTAACGTCCAATGGGAAACGGCAACACCATTGTAAGCATCGGAGAGTTTGTCTTTCCCGGATTCGGGATCCGATTCGTAAGCCGAAGCCGAATCTCTGAAATAGTCAATAGCATTGTCCAGTTCATAGAGCGCGTAGTAGTTACCACCAATGATATAGTTCATTTCCCCCAGTTCCCTTCCGGTAATGTCCGAAGTCTGCTTTGCATATTCCAATGCTTTTTTCGAGGCTACCACAGAGCCTTCATCGTCCCCCAGGGAGATGTACAGATCGTTTAAACTGATGTAAGATTTATAAAGGATTCTGTTGGATGCCCGGTTTTCTGCAAGCAGGTCAATAAAATCCTGCGCTTTGGAAATGGCGCCGGTTGCGTTGGAATTTGCTGCTTCTATGGTTCCTATATACTCCGGAAACATGGTAAGGGAGTCCAACTGACCGGCATTCAGAAATCGTTGTTTTTCACTTTCCAAAAGCCGCTCGGCCTCGCTGTATTTTTCTTCGGAAATAAGCTGAGAAATAGATGCCCCATCGTTTGATTCCTGTCCAAAGCCATGTATGTATGTGAGCAAAAAGGCAAGGAGTAGAATAAAACGGTGATGGCAGAATCTCATTTAGATAATTTACGGATTTATCTTCGTTAACAACTCTGAGGCGTTCTTATTTTCACTATTTGCGAGACTTTCCTTCGCATTTTCAAGGTCTTCCGATTTCAAATAGGCCAGCCCCAAATAGTACCACGCCTCTTTGGTAAAAACACTGGTGGCCTCGTCGGTCACGGTTTTCAAATGTTCTATGGCTCCCGTTTCGTTTCCGCTGGCTAACTGAGCAACTCCAAGGAAATAGTGTAGGGTGTCATTTTCCTTTTTGAACGTAAGCTGATTACTCCACTTGTCTATGGCTTCCGAATAATCACCTTGCTTGTAATCGACCATGGCATCGTAGAATTCGAAATTTTCAATGTCTCCCATATTGGTCGGGAGCCCCGGATCAGCCACGAAATATTCGGCAAAAAGCTGCTCCGTCTCACTCTTTTGGGTAAAGATCCAGA
>CAZTLE010000249.1:0-5055 GCA_964614415.1 uncultured Aureitalea sp.
ATCGCCTAAGGTTTCTGGGTTTTGGGATAATGCAATTTCCAACTGCTCATCGTTGGGTGCTTTTCCGTGCCATGCATGTGTGTGCATCATGAAGTCCACACCGTTACCCATAACGGTACGCATCAGCACACAAACCGGTTTCCCCTGGCCCAGCGCGGCTTTGGCCTGAGTCATTCCGTCGATGACCCCGTCCAGATCATTTCCGTTCTCAATCTCCATCACATGCCATCCGAAGGCCTCGAATTTAGCTCTGAGATTTCCGAGCGGCAGTACATCATCCGTAGCTCCGTCAATCTGCTGTCCGTTATAGTCAACGGTTACGATAAGATTGTCGATCTTATGCCCGGCGGCGTACATGATCGCTTCCCAGTTCTGACCTTCCTGAAGCTCTCCGTCTCCGCACAAGGCATAAACCACGTGTGGGTCATTGTTTAGCTTTTTTGTCTGGGCAGCACCGCAGGCCACCGAAATCCCTTGCCCTAAAGAACCGGATGCAATACGCACTCCCGGAAGCCCTTCATGGGTGGTAGGGTGTCCCTGTAACCTGGAATCAATGTGTCGAAAGGTGTTCAGCTCATCGACCGGAAAATAGCCCGAACGAGCGAGAACGCTGTAAAATACGGGAGAGATATGTCCGTTGGAAAGGAAGAAAATATCCTCTCCTTTTCCGTCCATATCAAAAGTGTCTTTTCGGTCCATGATGACCTGGAACAAGGCAACAAAAAATTCGGTACAACCTAAGGATCCACCTGGATGTCCCGAATTTACTTTATGCACTTGTCTTAGAATGTCTCTACGGACCTGAATAACAAGGTCATTCAGGTATGTTTTGTCTGGCATAATTCAGTTTAATTTACCTCTCAAAAGTAAGGTATTCAGCACGCTGGGCAAAGAGGTTTTTGTGGCATTTATTAACGATTTTGACCATTTGTTAACATAAGCGTGGCTCCCGGTTTTCGGACGAATTACCGGATGCTGAATTGGGATGGATTTAACAACAAACTCGCAAATCGTTCTATCTTTGCAGTTCATAAAAATTGGCATGCAATTCACCCTTAAAGCACAAGATGAGAAGACCAGCGCCCGGGCAGGTACCATCACCCTGGACCACGGAACAGTGGAAACACCTATTTTCATGCCGGTGGGTACCGTGGGAACGGTGAAAGGAGTACATCAACGGGAACTGGAGAACGATATCAATCCCGATATCATATTGGGAAATACGTATCATCTTTATTTAAGGCCTCAAACCGATATCCTTGAAAGGGCAGGTGGGTTACATAAGTTTATGAATTGGGACCGAAACATTCTTACCGATAGTGGCGGTTACCAGGTATACTCACTTTCAGCCAATAGAAAGATCAAAGAAGAAGGCGTGAAGTTCAAATCTCATATTGACGGAAGTTATCACGTCTTCACTCCTGAAAATGTGATGGAGATCCAACGATCCATTGGAGCGGACATAATCATGGCTTTCGATGAATGTACTCCATATCCGTGCGATTATGAGTACGCCAAGCGATCCATGCATATGACCCACCGTTGGTTGGACCGCTGCATTGCACATCTCGAAAAGACACCGCTTAAATACGACTACGATCAAACCCTGTTTCCCATTGTGCAGGGTAGTACCTATAAAGACCTGCGCCAGCAATCGGCAGAGTATATAGCTTCCGCAGGAGCTGCGGGAAATGCCATCGGAGGACTGTCGGTAGGAGAGCCGGCAGAGGAGATGTATGCCATGACCGAAGTGGTGACGGCTATTTTACCGGAAGACAAACCCCGCTATTTGATGGGTGTTGGAACACCTATCAATATTCTGGAAAACATAGCGCTGGGAATTGATATGTTCGACTGCGTAATGCCCACCCGCAACGGTCGTAATGGGATGTTGTTTACCTCTCAGGGGACTATCAATATCAAGAATAAGAAGTGGGAAGATGATTTCTCTCCCATAGATGAAGACGACATTACCTGGGTGGATACAGCCTATAGCAAAGCCTATCTGCGCCACCTGTTTACAGTCAATGAAATGTTGGGCCGGCAGATCGCTACCATCCACAATTTGGGCTTCTATCTTTGGTTGGTTCGTGAGGCCAGAAAGCATATCTTAGCCGGAGATTTTGCCAGCTGGAAAACCCGCATGGTATCTCAAATGGACAAACGCCTTTAGCACTATGCTGAGCATTCTGGACCGTTATATCATCAGAAAATACATGGGGACTTTTATCCTCATGTTGTGCTTGTTCATTCCTATTGGAATTACCATCAATCTGGCTGAAAAGATCGACAAGATCCTGGAGTTTGAGGTACCGTTTCTCGAAGTAGCTACCTACTACCTGAATTTCACTATTTACTTCGCCAATCTGCTGTTTCCGCTGTTCCTTTTTCTGTCGGTTATTTGGTTTACGTCCAAGCTCGCAAACAATACGGAGATCATCGCTTTTCTGAGTAGCGGGGTTTCTTATTCCCGTTTTTTGCGGCCGTACATTATAGGAGCGACTATTATATGCCTGGGAGCTTTCTTTCTGGGGACCTATTTGGCACCTATGGCGAGCAAAGGCTACAACGAGTTTATATTCCAGTATCTAAAAGGGAGTCAGAATAACAAGGACCGCGATCGCTCTAATGTTTACCGTCAGATCAATGAGAACGATTACATCTATGTGAACTATTTCAACGTAAATGATCGGTCCGGGAATAACTTCACCCTGGAGCATTTCGAGGGGAACAAGATGGTGTACAAGATTTCCGCCGGCCGCATCAATTACAATGAAGAAGACAGCACATACAGTCTTTTCAATTATACCAAGCGCATTATTGGGGAGAATGAAGATATCCTAGAGGGCAAAACCAGGCTTGATACGGTTTTTCCGTTCGAACTGGAAGACCTCACACCTGTAGAATACATTGCCGAAACGCTTAACTTCATTGAATTGAATCGGTTCATTAAGCGCGAGAAGGAAAGGGGGTCGTCTTATATCAACCGCTATGAAGTAGTGCAATACAAGCGCTTTAGCTTGCCCATATCGGCCTATATCCTTACGGTGATCGCCGTGGCCGTATCGTCGGTCAAACGTCGTGGTGGGATGGGTGTGAACCTGGCCATTGGGATTGCAATTGGTATGGTATTTATCTTTTTCGATAAGATATTCGGTACCATGGCCCAACAGAGTAATTTTTCACCCTTTATAGCGACCTGGTTCCCTAATATCCTGTTTGGCGCACTGGCTGTTTATTTACTTCGGAATGCGAAACGCTAAGCTTTTCAATTACCTCCATCTTCATGTTATTGTTTTCATTTGGGGGTTCACAGCAGTTCTGGGGGCATTGATTTCCATTGATGCTATTCCACTGGTTTGGTATCGCATGCTCCTTGCTTCGGGCCTGGTGTTAGTTTTCGTACTGATCTCCCGAAAACGAATTCGTTTTTCCCGTAGGACCTTATTCGTGTTCTTCCTGGCCGGTTTGATGATCGCATTACATTGGCTTGCCTTTTTCGGGGCTATCAAGGTGTCCAATGTCTCCGTGACGCTTGCTGTAATGTCCACGGGTGCTTTTTTCACCTCCCTGATCGAACCTTTGTACTACAAGCGCAAGATAATTTGGTACGAAGTGTTGTTCGGTCTCCTTGTTATAGGAGGGCTTTATATCATTTTTGATGTCGAAACACAATATACCTGGGGAATTGTCCTGGCCCTTTGCGCATCCTTTCTGGGCGCTTTGTTCTCAGTGATCAACGGTCGTTTGTCACTGCAATATGATGCCGCTTCCATTTCGTTATACGAGCTGTTCTTCGGAATGCTATGTATCACCGTGTATTTGATTTTTACCGGGGCATTCGACGCCGCTTTTTTTACCTTGTCTTCGTCCGACTGGATCTTCCTGCTAATTTTAGGATGGATATGCACCGGATATGCTTTCATCGCTTCGATTCACGTGATGAAATGGATAAGTCCCTATACCGTGATGCTTACCATTAATATGGAACCTGTGTACGGGATATTACTGGCCCTGGTAATTCTGGGTGATTCCGAAAATATGAGTCCGCAGTTTTACTATGGTGCCGTACTTATTTTGGTCACCGTTATATTCAACGGAATCCTGAAACATAGAAGAGAAAGAAAAAACAGTACCTGGCCACCTACCTAAAGACAAAATTTTATCTTTGCATACTTAGTTCAAAGAATACCCTAGAGATACAATATGGAATATCTGGATTTTGAATTACCCATAAAGGAACTGCAGGAACAGTACGATAAGGCCTGTAAAATAGGCGAGGAGAGTGATGTCGATGTGACCAACACCTGCAAACAAATTGAAAAGAAACTCAGCGAAACCAAGCGGGAAATCTATAAAAACCTTACTCCCTGGCAACGAGTTCAGTTGTCCAGACATCCCAATCGCCCGTATACATTGGATTATATAAATGCGATTTGCGGCGATTCCTTCCTCGAGTTGCATGGCGACAGAGGTTTTAAGGATGACAAGGCAATGATTGGTGGATTGGGAAAGATTGGTGACCAAAGCTACATGTTTATAGGTCAGCAAAAAGGTTACAATACCAAAACCCGTCAGTACAGAAATTTCGGAATGGCAAACCCCGAAGGATATCGCAAGGCGCTTCGACTGATGAAATCGGCAGAGAAGTTCGGTGTACCGGTCGTTACGCTGATCGATACGCCCGGTGCCTATCCCGGCCTGGAAGCCGAGGAACGCGGACAGGGCGAGGCCATTGCCCGTAATATTCTTGAGATGACCCGCCTCGAAGTCCCTATTATCGTAGTGATCATTGGTGAAGGTGCCAGTGGAGGTGCATTGGGGATCGGTGTAGGAGATAGTGTGTTGATGCTGGAAAATACCTGGTATTCGGTGATCTCTCCGGAAAGTTGCTCTTCCATACTTTGGAGAAGCTGGGAATTCAAGGAGCAAGCGGCAGAAGCCTTAAAGCTTACTGCGGGCGATATGAAGAAGTTACAACTTATCGATCAGATTGTGAAAGAACCGTTAGGAGGTGCACACAGCGATCGTGAAAAGACATTTCATACGGTAGCG
>CAZTLE010000250.1:0-5031 GCA_964614415.1 uncultured Aureitalea sp.
TTCCCACTGAGAACTTTTCAGAAATCAAGGTGAAAGTGAAAGAAATTATTAAGACGGCCACAAGGCACAAAGACAAGAAAGTCGTCAAACTGCTTAAGGAATTGGTTCCTGAATACAAAAGTGAGAACTCGAGATTCGAAGATCTGGATGGTCCCGAAGAGGAGGCATCCCATTCGAAAGAAGCTAAATTACAACGTCCCCGCATGGCCAAATAATTGGCGGCATGTGGCGATAAAGTATATATTTGCATCAATTATGAGTTCCCAATGATGAAAATCTTACCTGTGTTCCCCGTATTGGCGTTGCTCGTCATGAGTTCATGCGCCACTAAGAAAGAGATCATCTATTTTCAGGACATCGAAGAACTTGACCTTCAAGAAATTAGTCAGAATTTCGAGCCTATTATAGAGAAGAATGATATTCTCTACATCTCTGTTTCCTCAATGAATGAGGAGGTTGTTAAACCTTTTCAACGCGCGTCAACTGCGGCTGCCACTGCAACAAATCTCAATCCGGGCCTTCAGGGGTATCTGGTTGGAAGCGATGGCACCATTCAGTTTCCGGTTCTCGGAGCTATCGATGTCGCCGGAAAAACGCGTAAAGATGTGCAGGGTTCATTGAAAGAACAACTCTCTGCCTTTGTAACCGATGTTGTGGTCGATGTACGTATCATGAATTTCAAGGTTACTGTGCTTGGAGAGGTCAATAACCCGGGTGTGTACACGATCGATGACGAGCGCGTCACATTACCTCAGGCTCTTGGCCTGGCGGGCGATCTTACGGAGGATGGCCAACGCGACAGGGTAGTGGTCATTCGTGAAGAAAACGGAAAGCAACGCATATCACGGATCGACCTTACGGGTTCCGATTTGTTTTCCAGCCCGTTTTTCTTCTTAAAGCAGAATGATGTTGTGTACGTGGAACCCTCGCTCAGAGGAGTTAAGAAGTCCGGATTCATTCCCGATATTCCCGCCCTCCTTTCCCTGGCAACTGTTGTTCTAAGTGCAACCATCCTCATTACCCGAATCTAGCGCCATGAATCAACCCCTTCAACATCCGGAACGAAATGAGACCACGACATTGCGGGAGCTGATCATGAAGTATGTTCGGTACTGGTACCTGTTTGTGCTTGGTGTTGTGGTAGCCCTGGTAATTTCGAAAGTCTATCTCAGATATGCCGAAAATGTGTACAACACGGTGGGTACGATCATTATTAAAGAAGACCGAAATAACCGAAGCATTGACCTGAGCAACTTTTCCAACTTCAGAAGCTTTTTTTCAAGTTATAATGGAGGCCGACTCAATAACGAAATTGCCATTCTGAAGTCAAATCGGCTCATCTCAAAGACCATTGACAACCTTAACCTGAATGTGTCTTATGCCTCCGAGGGAAATTTAAAAACATCAAGCCTCTATCGGTTTAAGCCTATTGAAGTTAAGTTCATTAACTTCAAGGAAAACTTTAAAAATAAAGGTATTCCAAAGTTGTACTTTGAGATCCTTTCTTTAACTGAATACAAGCTTACCAATGACAGCGGAAGTATCTCCGAAGTACATGCATTCGGAGAACAGGTTTCATTGCCATACTGCGACTTCATAGTAATACCTGATTATGAAGATCCGGAAGTATTCAAGCAGCACATCGGACTCTTGATATCAATGGTGTATCAATCAACCGACAAGCTCGCAAACTCCTTCAAAAGTCGCCTTAACGTTGATAATTCTGTAGAGAACAGTAATGTGGTGACCATCTCTATGAATACGGTCAACCCGGAACGCACAGAAGACTTTATAAACGAATTGATCGAGCAGTATAATAAAGACGCCCGTGAGGATAAAGGCATGGTCGCGCAGAAAACTTCTGAATTTATTGCCGATCGGCTTCAGATCATTGAGCAGGAACTGGACTCCGTAGAACGGGACAAAGTCGTCTTTAAAAGTGACAATCGAATTGTCGATATCCCGTCTGAGGCCGAGATATCACTGGCCGGGGCTTTCGAGTTCGACAAGCAGCAAACAGCGGTTGAAACCAAGATAGAGCTTGCCAGGACGGTGATCGATTACATTGAAAAATCTGAACCTTCCAGCCTCCTGCCCGAAAATATTGGTTTCGATCAGGACGAAGTGGGTACGGCCATTATAGCACATAACGAACTTGTCTTGCAGCGTTCCAAATTGCTGAAGTCGTCTACTGAGCAGAACCCGGTTATCATAAGCCTTGATGATCAGATAGACGTGCTTAGAAACAACATTGTTTCCGGATTGGCAAACACCCGAAGTGCTCTTGAAATAGAACTTCGGAATGTGGCTTCCAAAGGATATAGAATTGACTCCGAACTACGGCAGATCCCGCAAAAGGAGAAAGTATACCGCGGTATTGAACGTCAGCAGAACATCAAAGAGCAATTATACCTGTTCCTGCTTCAGCAGCGGGAAGAGGCCTCCCTGTCACTGGCAGCCACATCTACGAAAGCGAAGGTGGTAGACTTTGTGTATACCTCCAAGTCACCCATCGCCCCAAACAGGCAGTTTGTTACCATGCTGGCGCTTTTCGCCGGCCTTTTGGTTCCTTTTGCATTTTTGTACGGCCGATTCCTGCTGAATAACAAAGTTGTTGAGCGAGGTGATGTGGAACGTATTTTGGGCAATCATATGTTTTTGGGCGAATTGCCAAGAATAGGCAAGGGGCAGCGCGAACTTATCGAATCGAATGACAGGACTATCCTGGCCGAGTGCTTTCGGATCCTGCGGACAAACCTGCAATATTATAACACGAATTCCAAGGATTCAGGTCACGGGAAGACCATCTTCGTTACTTCCTCCGTAAAAGGGGAAGGAAAGACCATGGTGGCCTTTAACCTGGCATTGGCCATGTCGTTTACCGGTAAGAAAGTGGTCATCGTCGGAGCGGATATTAGAAATCCTCAGTTGGGTCGGTATCTCACCGAGGATCGAAGTGAACTTCGATCCCATACCGGAATTACGGAATACCTGATCAGAGAGGAGACTACGGCAGACGATCTAATAATTAAGGGTGCCTATAAGGACGCGAATCTGGATGTTGTTATATCAGGAGCCATTCCACCGAACCCCGCGGAATTGCTTATGCAGCCCAGAACTCGTGAACTGTTTGCGGCGCTGAAAGAGAAATACGATTATGTGATTGTCGATACCGCGCCTTGTATGCTGGTTACCGATACCATCATTATCAACAATCTGGCGGATGTCACACTCTATGTGATTAGAGCACATTACACCGATAAGAAGATCCTGGAGTTCCCGAAAGATGCTATTGCCGACGGACGCTTATCACGGGTGGCCTTTGTGTTGAACGCCGTTAAGACCTTAAACTTCGGATACGGCAATAAGTACGGCTATACCTACGCCTTTGGTAACGAGAAGAAGTCTTTACTGCAAAGGCTGTTCAAGAGATAAGTCCTCTTTATTCATCCCTGCAAAACCCAAATCCATGAAACACGTCATTTTAATTGTCTTTTTGTGTGGTTCTTCCCTGCTTTATTCTCAGAAAATAGATTTCGAAGGAAGTGTCGAGGTCAATGGAGCGGTGGGAAGCGAAGATGTTATTCCGTTTTGGATGTTCACCAATAGCAGTACGGAATTTGGTGCCCTCAGTAATTTTTCCGGTACCGGAGAGGTCATAGGTACGTATGATATCTCCGAAAATGCTTCGGTAGAAGCCGGAGGTTCCTTTTTTTACCGGGATGATGTGACCGATGAATTTCAACGCAGGGAGCTGTATGCGCGATTTCAAAACAACTGGTTGCGGGTTACACTGGGAGCCAAAGCCTCTGAGACGCTAAATGAAGGGCTCTCCGCTACGAATAAGAACTTCCTCTGGTCGAACAACGCCAGACCTATCCCAGGCCTTCTCATTGAAGCTAATGAACCCATACGGATTTCGGATGTATTTGGAATAGATTGGGGGATAGGGCACTATGTTATGAATGATGATCGCTATGTTGAGGATACCCGCATCCATTACAAGCGCCTGGCGTTGGTAGTTACCCTTAACGAAAATCACAAACTGACCGGACGGATCCAACATTTCGCACAATGGGCAGGTACCTCTCCCGAGGTGGGCGATCTGGAGAGCGATTTCTCGGCTTTCGTTGACGTGTTCTTTGCCCGACGATCTAAAGAAGTCCTGGTAGATGGCGAATTATTGAATGCGGTGGGCAATCATCTGGGAAGTTACCTCCTTGACTACGAGTTTAATACCAATATAGGAGCATTTTCCATCTCTCATGAGCATCCGTTCGAGGATGGGTCCGGAACACGGCTGGCGAACTTCCCCGATGGAGTTTGGGCCGTTTTCTTTGAGCCTTCGAATAGCAGGATATTTGATGCGTTCCAGTATGAATTCATTACAACGACCGATCAGGGTAACTCTCCTACAGCCGGAGTGGATAACTATTTCAATAATAGTGTATACCGAAGCGGATGGACCTACGAACAGAATATTATCGGACTGCCTTTTGTATTGTTCGACAGGACCACTCAAATAGGTCCGCTTAACTCACCCATAGTCGGAAACCGGATTGTAGCCCATAATTTTGGTGCTTCGGGGCAGATAAATAAGATCGCGTGGAAATTGAAATCAACGGCTGTCACCAACAAGGGGCTGGCCGGTGTTCCCTTTGATCCGGAACTAAGGAACTGGTACAACTATCTCTTGTTATCCTATACAAATGAAGCCTACGGTACGATTTCTCTCAGTGCTGGTGCAGACTTCGGAAATCTCACGGATACCAATTTTGGAGGCGGTATCGGATATCGTTATTCGTTCTGATAAAAAAATACCCCTCCGAATCCGCCTTAGGCGGAGAAGGAGGGGCTGATTGATCAGTGAATGAAATCTATGAGAAAAATTACTCCTTAATCAATCGTTTTACAGTTTGACCTGTTTCTCCCTGGATCTGTACGAGGTACGTTCCAGTAGATAGTTGCGATACATTGACGGTCTTCTGCTCGCCCATGTTATTCAGGTCTATGTTTTGGATCAGTCTACCG
>CAZTLE010000251.1:0-5019 GCA_964614415.1 uncultured Aureitalea sp.
CGGAGATTCGAAGATTCGTTCCGGGGTTCGGGAAGCAGAGATTACTACTTCGTCCAGTTCGCTCCCCTCCTGGAGGGTCACTGAAATGTTTTGATTGTTCTGCGTGATCTGAACGGTTATAGACTCATATCCAATACTACTTATCTGTACTTCGAACGGTGGTGCGATGTCCACGGTTAAAGTAAAGTTTCCGTCAAAATCCGTCGCAGTTCCCTGATTGGTACCAACAGCGATCACATTGGCCCCTAACACGGGTTGTTGTGACTGGTCAACCACATTACCGGTCACTGTTGTCTGTGCGTAGGTGAAAACACCCATTAACAAACAACATAGAGATAAAATTGCCTTCATATTCGTTAGCTTGAGTTAAATTAAATTTCGAATGTTTCTTCAGTATGAGGAAGATACCCCAAAAAATTATTATGCATACATAATATCTGTGCGGAAATTTATAAAAAATTAAGCACAATAGTGAAAAATTTGTCAGGATTTTCTGCATGTAACCAATGGCCCGCACCTTCGATGGTCACTATTTGGAACGCAGGGAAATGGTGTGATATAAGGGTCTCATCACCGGGTACGATATAATCGGAACGGGATCCTCTCAAAAAGAGCGTCTCGTTATTGAAGAAGGCGGTTTTGGGAAGCGGTTTTCCCACCTCTTCCACCTTATCCGTAAGTACTTTGAGGTTCATCCGTAATCCCAATCTTCCTTTTTCCTGCCAGTATAAGTTCTTCAGCAGAAATTGACGCACTCCGATCTCATCCAGATATCCGGCAAGTACACTGTCGGCCTTGCCCCGGGAATTGATCACATCAAAATCCAACTGGGATAACGCCTTCAGAATATGGTGATGATGACTGGGATATTCTTTGGGTGAAATATCGGCTACCAACAACTTAGTGACCATTTCAGGGTAGGTCACGGCAAATTCCATGGCCGTCTTACCACCCATGGAGTGCCCCAACAGGATAAAGGAGTCCAACGCATGATGCTCGCAATACTTCCTAAGATCTTCCGCCATTACCTCATAGCTAAACGCATCATCGTGAAAACTCCGGCCATGATTTCGCTGATCAATGAGATGCATCTCATATCCTTGTTGCGCAAAACGGTTCCCAAGGGTTTTCCAGTTGTCTCCCATCCCCAGGAACCCGTGTAACACAAGAAACGGAGTTCCTTCACCTATAATATTAGAATGTAAGATCATACCTTAAGACAGTTTTTGGAGATACTGTTGAATGACATTTTCGAGTCCGTGGTAGATGGCTTCACAAATAAGCGCATGGCCAATGGAAACTTCCAACAGGTGCGGTATGTTCTCTTTAAAGAACCGAATGTTGTCCAACGAAAGGTCATGACCGGCATTGATCCCAAGCCCTAATTCATGGGCTCGTATGGCACTATCCCGGTACGGCGCGATTGCCGCTTCTTTGCCTCCTTTGGCATACTCGCTGGCATAGGCTTCGGTATACAGTTCAATGCGGTCCGTCCCGGTATTGGCCGCACCTTCAATCATAGAAATTTCAGGATCTACGAAGATGGATGTCCTGATTCCGTTGCGCTTGCATTCGCTTATGATCTCGCTCAAATAGTCTTTGTGTTTCACGGTGTCCCAACCTGCATTGGAAGTAAGTACATCTTCGGCATCGGGAACGAGGGTCACTTGCGTAGGCTTGATCTCAAGTACCATATCGAGGAATTCTGTAATAGGATTTCCTTCGATGTTGTACTCGGTCGTGACAACGGGTTTCAGATCGTAGGTATCCTGGTAACGGATATGTCGTTCATCAGGCCTTGGATGCACGGTGATCCCCTGCGCTCCAAAACGTTGCGCATCGATGGCTACCTGCACTACGTTGGGGGCATTTCCACCCCTGGCATTTCGCAGGGTGGCTATTTTGTTAATATTTACGCTTAACTTCGTCATAGTAATTGAAAGGAAGTAACAAAAATACAAACTAGGGTTGCGGTTTCGCGTCTTTATTTTGAGTAATTTGCATAAAAATCGGGTTTGTGACCACAAAACAATATATCATTAACGACATCAAGCCATTGGACGTTTCTACGGAGATCGGAGAAGCCCAAAACGTATTCAATCAATTGACCTATTCGCACATTCCCGTGACAAAGGAGGGTGTCTATGTAGGATGTATTTCTGAAACCGACGCTCATTGTTTTGACGCCCATCGCCCGTTGGAAGAATATCAATACGCCCTTGAGGGTTTTGCGGTTTCTTCGGATACGAACTGGCTGGATATCCTTGAGGCCTTCGCCATGCACGGTGCCAACGTAATGCCTGTCCTTGATGCAAGGAAACAGTACCTGGGATATTACGAGCTCAATGACATCATGAGCATCTTTAACGATACTCCTTTTCTGAGTGAAGCAGGAGGAATCGTTGTGGTCGAAAAAGGAGTGCGCGACTATTCCTTCAGTGAGATATGCCAAATTATCGAATCCAATGAAGGAAGGATCCTTGGATCTTTTATTTCGAAGATAGAAAATGATGTCGTACAGGTAACGGTTAAGATAGGACACAGCGGCATGAATGCCATTGTTCAAACATTTCGCCGTTATAACTACAATGTGGTGTCCAATCATGATGAGGACAAATTCCTGGATGACCTGAAAGACCGGTCCAATTACCTGAACAAATACCTTAATATTTAATTAATGAAAATTGGTGTTTACGGACAGTTCTATCACAAGAACTCTGAAACCTTTATACAGCTTATTTTCGATGCGCTGCGAAAGGAGAATGTCGAAATCGTAGTTGAGCGGGGCTTCAAGGAGATCATCGAAAGCAACGAAGACGTACGCACCAATGTTTCGAACCTTCCCACCTTTACCGCACTGGACGATTCGTACGATCTGTTCTTCAGTATTGGTGGAGACGGGACCATTTTGAAAGCCGTGACCTTTGTTCGGGATACCGGAGTGCCCATAGTCGGTATTAATACAGGACGCCTGGGGTTTCTGGCAACCATTCAGAAGGAAAATATTTCGGACAGCATTCATCACATTCTTCAGAAAGACTATCAGATTTCCGAACGAAGTTTGATCTCCATAAGCACAGACCCGGCGAGCGAGGAGCTTTCCGATCTCAACTTTGCGCTGAATGAAATCGCGGTTAACCGAAAGAACACGACTTCCATGATCAAAGTGGAAACGCTGGTGAACGGGAAATATCTCACCTCCTATTGGTCTGATGGGCTCATCGTAGCCACCCCTACCGGATCGACCGGTTATTCCTTAAGTTGTGG
This sequence comes from uncultured Aureitalea sp., assembly GCA_964614415.1. Taxonomy (GTDB): domain Bacteria; phylum Bacteroidota; class Bacteroidia; order Flavobacteriales; family Flavobacteriaceae; genus CAZTLE01. The sequence continues at coordinate 3,268 of CAZTLE010000251.1, forward strand.
CGGACCCGTTATTGATCCGAGTACCAATAGCATCGTGCTAACGCCCATAGCACCACACAACCTGAATGCAAGGCCTTTGGTAATTCCCGATTCGAGCCGGATCTCACTCACTGTATCCGGAAGGGAAAGTTCGTATCTCTTATCGTTGGATTCCAGGATCGCCACCCTGCAAAACGAAACCGTGATGCACATAGAAAAGGCTCCGTTTACCATTAAACTTGTGCAACTACCGGATGATAGTTTTATTAAGACACTTCGCCAAAAACTGCTATGGGGTGAAGACACAAGAAATTAGGCAATAAAATACCCTAAAACCTGTTAATCAACAGAGACTAATTCGCATCTAGGGGCTAGAAGCGAAGTTTATTGTTATATTTGCAAACTTTTAGGGTATATGAAGTATTTCGCGACCTTAATTTTAATCGTAACCACCTCTTTTTTAGGGCATTCACAGACCTATGAAATTGGAGGGTTATTGGGAGGTTCCAATTATATAGGTGATGTGGGTAGAACCAACTACATCGCACCTAATAATTTGGCCTTTGGAGGTATCTTTAAATGGAATCGCAGTGAGCGGCATTCCTTTCGGGGTTCTCTTATGATAGCCTCGATAAGCGGAGATGATGCCGATGCGTCCGATCCCAGGCGAAAAGAGCGCGGATATTCCTTCAGCAACACGGTGAGTGAATTGTCGGTTGGAATCGAATTCACCTTTTGGGAATTCAATCTGCACAAGGCAGAGCCACAGTCGGCGCCATACCTGTATACAGGCCTCACCTATTTTAGGTATAATGCCCTGGTGAAGCGAAGTGACAACGAGATCGTGAAGTTTGACAATGCAGGCACTTTTGCAATCCCCATGGTAGTTGGCTATAAGACATCCCTTGGCACGCGTTTTGTGCTTGGAGTGGAAGTTGGTGCGCGGTATACCTTTACAGATGATTTGGACGGTAGTAATCCCGTTAAGGACCTGGAAGACAACGAGTCTCTAAAATTTGGAAACCTCAATAGCGATGATTGGTATGTGTTTACCGGAATTACCTTCACGGTAACCTTTGGCCGAATGCCTTGCTATTGTAATTTTTAACATGAAACCCGAAGCGCATATAGATAAAGAACGACTCCCGAAGCACCTCGCAATCATCATGGACGGAAACGGCCGTTGGGCGCGCCAGCGGGGATTGTTCAGAACCGTTGGCCATGAGAACGGGTCCAAGGCGGTCCGGCAGGTTGTAGAGGCCTGCGGTGAATTGGGCATACAATATCTCACACTTTACGCTTTCTCAACCGAAAACTGGAACCGACCCAAGCTGGAGGTCGATACCTTAATGAAGCTATTGGTCTCTTCCTTGCAAAAAGAGATTAAAACTCTTCATGAAAATGAAATTCGGCTTAACGCTATCGGGAATATTGACGCACTACCTTCCAAAGTGAGCAGGGAGCTGGCAGAGGTCATGGATCAAACGAAAAACAACGATCGCATGACACTCACATTAGCATTGAGTTACGGCTCTCGCGAGGAAATCACAAAAACTATTAAAGAGATTAGCCTTAAAGTTAAAAATAACCTAATTTCGCCGTCGAATATTGACGAATCGGTTATTAATAGTCATCTTTACACGCATGACTTACCGGACGTTGATTTGCTTATCAGGACGAGTGGTGAGCTACGGATAAGCAATTTTTTACTTTGGCAAATAGCGTACGCTGAACTGTATTTTTCCGATACCCTTTGGCCGGATTTTACAAAAG
>CAZTLE010000252.1:0-4955 GCA_964614415.1 uncultured Aureitalea sp.
GTACTCATTCATGATAGGAACGAAAGATTCCTTGTCAAAGTAGTACGTGACTGTAACGTTCTCTTCAACACCATCGGCCATGATGGGGTTCTTTGTAAGCTTTATTTTAAAGCATTCTACGCCTTCTACTGTTTCTTCTCCGAGTAGTTCAAGGCTGTATCCCTTGTCCTTGTAATTCAGGAACGGATCCGGGAAGTCCTTCGCGTCATTTACGGCATAGTTGGCAGAGGTTTCAGCATCGGCAGCCTCAGGTTCCATACTTTGAAAATTTGTTGACCAATAGTTGGTACCATCAAAGGCCTGAGGAATAAATGATTGACCCTGAAGGTCTACAGATACTGCCATACGGCCATCTGCCATAATGGTTTGCTTGAAATTGAACTTTTGAGGACCAAAGCTTGCCTCTCCGGTGGCGATCATTGATTTCATCGCCATCCAGGCGTCTTTACCTCCGGTATTCTCAAAATAATTATCTATGATCTCGTCGGCTGTCTGGGCGGTCATAGGAGCCACAGAAACTAACAGAGCCACTAATAGAGCCTTGTATATCTTCATAATGTTTAGGTATTTACTATTCTTCCGGGAAGGCAAACATTGCCTCGTCGATTTCAGGGTTGAGTTCAATGTCATTGATAGTAATAGATTGTCCCTGCATGCTCGTGGAGAATGGGAACATTAATCCGTCCACCTCTTGATAATCACTCATTGGACCCTGAACCATCTGACCCTTCGCCGGACCCATTTTGATTTCCACCTCAGTGGCGATAGGCACCAAATATTCTTTTTCGAAGAAGTAGAAAACAACATTGGATTCTTCAACACCGTCAATAGTGATTGGATCCATAGTGAGCTTCACTTTAAAGGTCTCAGTACCGTCAATAGTTTCATCTCCGATAAGCTCTGCTGTAAAACCTTTTTTCTTGTAGTCAAAAAGGGGAGAAGGGAAGCTCTTTACTGAGGCCTTTTTAATATTTTCGGTCATTTCGGCGTCACTCTTTTCGGCTTGCATGGTCATGAAGTTAGTCGCCCATGCCGTCTCACCATCAAAGCTTTGCGCTACGATCTCCTGTCCCTGGAATTGATATTTGATGAACTGACGTCCGTCTCTCAATTGATAAATGACGAGAGGAATGTCCATTCCCTGAGCCGATGTGGTGGCCGTCATTTTAACACCTTCCAGGTTGGCCCAGGCCTCTGCACCTCCGGTGTTTTCAAAATATGCATCAATAATCTCGTCTACGTTGTCCTGTGCCGAAACAGGAGCCATAGCAACGAGCAATAATGCGATGAATAGTGTTTTAAGGGTCTTCATAGTGTGTGTACTTTAATATTTTATGTAAAAATAAGTCTTTCAGAGCGGAAATCCGTTACAAACTTGTGTAGGTTTTTCTAAATTTTAACATTTCTAAATACGTATCTTTAGTCCATAGTTTTTGGTTGTTAGTAAGTAGATTTCTATGAAAGGAGTTTGGATATAAATCTCATCACAATTAACGACTAAGAATTAACAACTAATCACTAATCTCAAACAATGAAATTCGGAAAAGTAGACCACCCGGAAACCATCGATTTTACATTACCCGATGATCATCCCGGAACCAAAGCAATATTGTCAAAACACAAGAAAGCAAAACCCACGCTGTACGTGGGATGTGCCAAATGGAACCGCGCCGACCTCAAAGGGTTTTATCCGCGTGGTACCAAGGACGAGCTGGAGTACTACTCGACCCAGTTCAATAGCATCGAACTGAACGCAACCTTCTACCGGATCTTTCCGGCCAGTACGTTTGAAGGTTGGTACAATAAGACTCCGGCGGATTTCCGATTCTTTCCAAAGGTGTTTCAGGGAGTTACCCACTGGAAGCGGCTTAATGATTTTGAAGATTACCTGAACGAGTATATTCTGAACGCCTCAAACCTGAAGGAGAAACTTGAAATGCCATTCGTCCAGATGCATGGTACTTTCGGCCCCAAGAATATGGAACGACTGGAACCCTTCTTTAAGGCCATTCCCAGGGACATGCGCATCGCCGTAGAATTTCGGCATACCGATTGGTTCAATGATCCCGCCGTCGCTTCCGAACTTTACGACCTCATGGAGAAATATGATGTTTCCAACGTCATAGTGGATACTGCCGGGCGCCGGGATCTATTGCATATGCGAATGACAAGCGATAGTGCCTTCATACGATACAATGGTGCCAACCACGAAAGTGATTACACCCGCCTGGATGACTGGATTGACCGACTGGAAACCTGGGTGGATCAGGGGCTTCAGAATATTTATTTCTTTGTACATCAAAATGTGGAACGGGCGTCCCCTTTGCTTTCAGCACATTTTATTGAAAAGGCGAATGAACGTTTCGGTACAGACCTGCATATCCCACAAATGCCCGAAGGTAAAACCCCAACACTGTTTTAATGAGATTTCACACGCGTAAATGGGTAAAACCCGAAGACCTGAATCCCAACGGTACTTTGTTCGGAGGGAGGTTACTGGAATGGATTGACGAGGAAGCCGCACTGTATACCATTATTCAGTTGGAAAATACCCGCATCGTCACCAAGTTTATCAGCGAGATCAACTTTATCAGTTCCGCCAGAAAGGGAGATATCGTTGAAATCGGTATAGAGGTGATTTCTTTTGGGAAATCCTCCATGACCCTGGCCTGCGAAGTACGTAATAAAATGACCAGGGAGACGATCATTACCATTGATAAGATCATCATGGTGAACCTCAATGAAGAGGGTGTTCCGGTACCTCACGGCAAAACGAAGGTGGAATTTGTCAAGGACAGGTTAGACAACGGCGATTAGAGCATCTTTTGAAGATCAAACCCGCTTGGCAATTCGAAAACCTTGAGGTCGAAATACGAGATCGATGCCAGGATATGGTCAAAGATATCAGCCTGAATGTACTCGTAGTTTTCCCATTTCTTGTCTTTACTGAAACAATATACTTCCAGAGGAACCCCCATTTCGGTAGGTTCCAGTTGTCGCACCATTAGCGTCATGTCCTTATTTACTGCCGAATGATTGGCCAGGTACTCGCTGAGGTACTTTCTGAACACTCCCAGGTTCGTTTGGTTGCGACCGTTGATCGGTAGCGAGGTGTTCACATTTTTCGATGCGTTATAAAGATCTATTTCCTCCTGGCGGTTTTTCACATAGTCTCCAATGAGCTCAATGTTTTCGAAGCGTTTCAGATCTTCTTCAGTAAGAAACCGGATGGAATTCTGCATAATGTAAACGGGACGTTTAATACGTCGACCCGTGCTCTCAACCATCCCGCGCCAATTCCGGAATGAGTCCGAAATAAGGCTGTAAGTGGGTATTGTGGTAAAGGTCTTATCAAAATTCTCAACCAGGACTGTAGCGAGATTGATCTCCATAACGGTTCCATCCGCACCGTATTTTTCGAAAGTGATCCAGTCTCCCAGTCGAACAATATCATTCACCGCTATTTGTATGCTGGCAACCAATCCGAGTATGGAATCCCGGAAGATAAGCAGTAGTACCGCGGATGCAGCTCCAAGGGTCGTTAGTGAAATGATGTGATATCCGGTAAGCGTGTTGACAATAAAGTATATCCCTGCTCCCCAGGCGAAGATCATAAATACCTGAATGTAACTTTCCAGAGGCTTGTCCTTGTACTTTTCGAAGGTGCGAAGGTAATCGGCAATGGCCCGAAGAATACTTCGGAACAACAATACCAGCAGGAAAATGAGGTAGACATCTATTACACGGCTAAAAATTGTTGTTAGTACCGGGTAATCGGAAAAAATAACGGGTTCCAGGTACCAAAGCAGAATAAGCGGTATAAAATGTGCCAGATATTTCGGAAAATTCCCTGAGACCAAAAAATCATCGAATGTGGTTCGTGATTTGTTCGAGAACACCTTAATCGCCTGAATGAGAATACGGCGGGTGATCAGATCGGCTATCCAGATAAAACCTGCAAGGAGCGCAACATTGATAAGCGTTCCCAGCCCCAATGCCAGGGATTCGCCCATTCCGTTTTCAACGAACAGATCCCGCCACCAATGCAGATAGGTTTGTAGATCGTCCCGGTTCATACCACGTATTTTTTATCGGCATAAAAAGGCCCAAAGGGTAAAACGGAACAAATAAGGACAATGAGCAGGACTTTATTAGACCAACCCAGTTGTTGTTTCATTCCGAAGGCGCCATAAACATAAGCCATGAACAACACGCCATGAAGCATACCTACAACACTCACCATTTGAGGCATTCCCCATATGTACTTAAGCGGCATAGCAATCCCCAGGAGCACGAGGAATGAAATGGCTTCAAGGATACTGATAATCCGAAATGTCTTTACAGAAATTCCCATGCTGAAAATTTTGCACAAAGATACTGCACCTGAGATCAGTGCGTTTTAATTTTAAGATATTTTTTGTATCCGCATCGTGCAAAAGTGGCTATCTTTTTTCCCTTATAACAAAAACCAACTATGAAGACTACATTCCTTCTCATTTCTACTGTTCTTACTATGAGCTTATTAACATCCTCCTGCGCCGATTCTTCCGGGGAAAAATCGGAAGAGGCGACAGAGTTTACCCTGGACTACGAAAAGTTTACGCTGGACAACGGTCTGGAAGTCATACTACATGTCGACAAGAGCGACCCTATCGTTGCCGTTGCTACAATGATGCACGTAGGATCCAATCGTGAGAAACCGGGAAAGACCGGTTTTGCGCATTTTTTCGAGCATATGTCGTTCAATGACTCTGAGAATGTACCCGTTGGTGCCAACCGGAAAATGATTCCCGAATGGGGTGGGAGCCGGAATGGCGGTACCTGGACCGACGGGACCGTGTATTACGAAGTGGTTCCCAAGGATGCTTTTGAAAAGATCTTATGGATTGATAGTGACCGACTGGGTTATATGATCAACACGGTGACCGAAGCCGCACTGGAGCGTGAAAAACAGG
>CAZTLE010000253.1:0-4941 GCA_964614415.1 uncultured Aureitalea sp.
CAACTTGCATTTGTTACTAAAAACACACTGCATGTAATAGACCGCACCGGGCGTGACGTATCTCCATTTCCCCTGAACTTTCAGGACGACATCACCCAGCCACTTGCACTCTTTGATTACGACAACAACCGGAACTATCGCTTTGTGGTGGTGCAGGGGAAAGATGTCCTCATGTATGATCGCAAAGCGAAGATCGTTACCGGTTTTACGTTTAAGAACACCGAATCGGATATCGTGCTTCCGCCACAGCACATTCGCATGAACAACAAGGATTACCTGGTCATTGCCGAGGACAACGGCAAACTGAATATTCTGAGTCGGGTGGGAAAAACGCGCGTGTCCGTTTCAAAGCGCTTCGAGTTCACCGATATTCCTGTTGCGAAGGAAGGAAATAACTTTGTAGTGATCACCAAAACCGGCACTAAGGAAACTATTTCTCAAAGTGGCAAGATCACTTCATTACCACTTAATGTTTCGGATAGCTATTCTTTCGTCATTCGAGGATCCACGAAAGCAACCATGGACGACAATCTGCTTCGCATTAATGGCAAGCTGGTAGATCTGCCCTATGGCATCTATACCGAACCTTCCATAACCATAGAGAACAGGCGTATCCTGATTTCAGTAACTGAAACCCAGGAAAACAAGGTCTATGTCTTCGATAGGCTGGGGAATTTACTGTCCGGATTTCCTGTATATGGTCAGGGGCCGGCTGATGTCGCCAACGTACGAAAAGGGAACAAGCGATATGCAGTGGTTAAAGGGGCAGGACCCGAACTAATCCTCTATTCATTCTAGTTATTTTCTTTTAATCCTAAATTAACTTCTTCGGGTTTTACTTCCCGAAAAATCCCGCTATCTTTGAGAAACACTCATGTTTAATTTAAAAAAGAAAGTGACTATGACAACGCAAGAAGTCGCCAATCGATTGGTAGAATTATGTCGCCAGGGACAATATGTACAGGCGCAACAGGAACTTTACGGGGATGGCATTAAAAGCTATGAGCCCGAGGAAGCCGGATGGCCGGCAGCAGAAGGCCGTGAAGCCGTTCAGGCAAAAACCGAACAATGGCAGCAGTCCGTGGAAGAAGTGCACAGCGCTTCTGTGTCCGACCCTATCGTAGCAGGGAATCATTTTGCTGTTACTATGATCAACGATGTTACCTTTAAAGAGCGCGGGCGCGCTGAGATGAAAGAAGTATGCGTGTACGAAGTTCAGGATGGTAAGATCGTCAAGGAGAATTTCTTCTACAACATGTAACCCCGCCGGCCCTTTCTAAAAAAGGCCATACCTACCTCACTGGTTTTTAACAAACCGAAAAACGTAACAACTAAAATAACAGGATTATGACTATACAAGCATATCTCACCTTTAACGGAAATTGTGAAGAGGCAATGGGCTTTTACAAAGATGTACTCAATGGTGAATTTACAACTATGATGCGTTTTAGCGAAGCCCCTCCGGGTGCCTTTTCGGTGCCGGAAGAATATCAAAATCAAGTAATGCACTGCACTCTTGAGGCGCAAGGTGCTGTCCTTATGGCTTCAGATACTATGGAACCTGACAAACTGAACGTAGGAAGTCACTGCAGCCTTAGCATAGGCGTAAAAACTGAAGACGAAGGCGCCGCCATTTTCAATCAACTATCTGAAGGTGGTCACGTTGCCATGCCTTTCGAAGACGCCTTTTGGGGTGGTAAGTTTGGCATGCTGGTCGACAGATATGGCATCCAATGGATGGTTTCCAGCGAGCACAAACCCGAATAACCGATTACATAGAATACCATTATTGTAACGCGAATTAGTTACAATACTCCAATACCGAAAAGCCTGAATTCTCTATTATTACGTACATTTAATTGAGGATTCAGGCTTTTTGTATGCTTCGTACCTTCGTTCTTTTTCTTTGGTTACTCCCTGCCCTGGTGTGTGCTCAAAACACAACCGGACAAGACTCCATTCGAATCGACAGATTTCACAAGGCTTTTGAAGAGAATGTTCATACCACACCTAATGTAGCCAGGGACTATCTCGACAGTCTTAAGTCCTTCTCGTCCACCAACCCGGTGGCCCGATTTCTTCATGTTAAAGACCTCGCCTACTTTCAGTTTATCGGCCATGACATGGAGGCTTCCATCGGCAACTACACCGAAGCCATGCAACTGGCACAGAAACAGGGCTGGACCAAGGAAGTGCTTAGCTGCAAGAGTTGGCTGGCCAATCACAAGTATTTTCAAAATGACGAAGAAGCGGCCAGGCAATTGTACAACGAGGTACTGGAATCGGCCAACGAAGGCAATTTCATCGACGAGGCGGCCTCCGCGCTCTTCGGTTTGGCCTCCCTGGAACGGGATGATGAGCGGTCCTTACAATTCTTACTAAAGATCGATTCCATCTACCAGGCTAATAATACGATTAGTGCCAACCTTGCCAACGCCTACTCATCCATTGCCGGAATTTATCTGAAATCACTTGGAAACAAGGAAGAAGCAAGATCTTATTATGAAAGATCATTCGAAGTTGCCAGAGCCAGTAACTACCAGGCGGGAATTGATGCAATGAACATTATGCTGGGAACCATGGCGCTGGAAGAACAGGACTATGAGGCAGCCTATAGCTACTACCTGCAGGATCTCGAAAACTATCGCGGAAGGAAGGACTCGCTTAATGCGTCTCACAGCCTTACCAACCTTGCGGCCGTCGATATGGCAACGGGTAAGATAGATGTTGCGGAATCCAGATTGATAGAGGCGCTTGCAACTTATGATCGAATAAAAGACAGTGTGTCTATAACCAAAGCTCGCCTTGCACTTGCAGAAGTTTATCTCGCAAAAAAGAATCCGGAAAAGGCTGAAGAATATTTTGATCTGGCCAGTACATCTCCCCGCGTACTGTCGAATCATGACTATGAAATCAGACTGCAAGAAATACGCGTAGGGCTGGCAGAACTTAAAGGTGATTACGAAGCTGCCTTCGAACTGCAAAAAGCGCTTGAAATACTAAAGGAGGAGCGATTGGAAGAAAAGAACAGTGAAGCTTTTCTGGAAATGGAGCAAAAATACCGGACCAGTGAAAAAGAACGGGAGATCGAAACACTTAAATCGGAGCAGGAATTAACCGATGCGCGCAATAAAAATCAGCGTCTCGCTCTTATCTCCGGGCTGATCCTTGTCTCACTGCTCGGAATCTTTTTCTACCTGCAATACCGGAACCGTCAGCGAACAAATACGAAGCTCCGGGAACTGGACAGAGCCAAGTCTACCTTCTTTGAAAATATCTCTCATGAATTCAGAACCCCAATAACGCTTATCAAGGGCCCCCTGGAAGATCAGCTTTCAAACCCGGACTTACCGTTGTCGCACCGAAAAAACCTGCTCGCCGCCCAACGCAGTACTGTTCGCCTCGAAACCCTGGTGGATCAGTTGCTCGCCCTCTCCCAGGTGGAAAGCGGACATCGCAAGTTGCAAGTGCAACCGGGAGATCTCCAAAACTTCATCGCTGCACAGTCGGAAGCATTCCGCTACGCAGCTCAGGAGAAGAACCTGGATTTCCAACTGGTACCGGAACCTTCAGAAGGCCTGCAGTGGTTCGATCGCGATGCCATGGGCAAAGTCCTTTTCAACCTCCTCGGAAATGCCATCAAATACACCCCGGAGGACGGATCGATCTGGGTGACCACACGAAAAGAAGGTCAACGATATCAAATCCGTGTAAAAAATACCGGAACCTACCTGTCCCCCGAGGATCAAAGTAAGATCTTTCAGAGATTCTACCAGGCGGAAGATCAAAATCCGGGTGTTGGTATTGGTTTGGCGCTTACGCAGGAACTGGTTGAGCTACATCGCGGTACCCTTGAGGTAGAAAGTACGACACAGGGATACACAAGCTTTACAGTTTCCATACCGGTTACTGAAAATTCGTTTGACAGTTCCGAAAAACTGAACGAGACCCTTCACACACCTTTGGATTCGCCGCCCGTAACAATGGAGGAAACGGTTGAAACCATGACCACTTCCGAAGAAGATCCTCCGGTACTGCTCATTGTGGATGACAACCAGGATATTGTCTCCTATGTAACTTCGGTATTTGCAGAAACCTTCAATATAATTAAGGCCAACGATGCTGATACCGGGTTCAGTTCTGCCACAAAGCATATTCCGGATGTTATCATTAGTGATGTAATGATGCCCGGTGAAGACGGTTTTGCATTTACCCGCAAGCTCAAACTGGAAGAAATGACCTCCCATATTCCTGTGCTTCTGGTCACGGCCAAAGCCGAAGAAAAAGATCGTCTGGAAGGGCTGGATACCGGGGCAGATGGCTACCTGACAAAACCTTTTAGCACCCAGGTCCTTATGGCTACTGTGCACAACCTAATGGAAAACCGGAAGAAGATTCAGGAACGGTTCTCACAGGAGATCATTTTGAAACCTCGTGAGGTGTCTTTGACAGGTGCCGATGAGCGGTTCCTGGAACGCCTGGAAAAAGTACTGGAAGAACATCTGGTTTCTCCTAACTTCTCGGCGAGTCAGTTCAGTGCGGAAATGGGGATTAGTCGTATGCAACTACATCGCAAGCTAAAGGCGCTTACCGGTCTCTCAACCACAGAATTCCTCCGTACGCAACGACTGAAGATGGCCGCCCGCGTCCTCAAGAAGGGAGATGTCACCATTGCTGAGGTGGGCTACAGCGTTGGTTTTAACGATCCCTCCTATTTTGCTAAGTGCTTTAAAAGTGAGTTCGGTTGCTCTCCTTCGGAATATATCCGTTAGCTCGAAGCTGGAAGCTGGAGGCTGGAAGTCTGAAGATTTTCTGATTTGAAGATTATCAATTAAACGATTCACCAATTACACAGTTCAACGAGCACAATAAACACTGAGCACTGAGTGCGAAACGAAATTCCGATTTGAAAATTCTCCAATTAAACGATTCACCGATTAC